>NZ_JALCZE010000012.1:0-203824 GCF_024586575.1 Chryseobacterium sp. WG23 | reverse complement strand
TAAAATTGAGTGCTGCTCATCTAAAACCACAAATATTCATTTGATAAAACTTGCTGAAAATCTTTGATTTTCTTGCGCCTTAAAAGCTGTTTATAATGAAATTTCTTTGCGTCTTTGCGTTTTTCCAACACATTATAACATAAACCTCATTCAGATAATAGAATGTTGGAAACGCAAAGGCGCAAAGGGTTTTTACATACTTTATGCTATAAGACGCAAGGATTTTATCTTCGATAAAATTGAGTGCTGCTCATCTAAAACCACAAATATTCATTTGATAAAACTTGCTGAAAATCTTTGATTTTCTTGCGCCTTAAAAGCTGTTTATAATGAAATTTCTTTGCGCCTTCGCGTTTTCCCAACACATTATAACATAAACCTCATTCAAATAATAGAATATTGGAAACGCAAAGACGCAAAGGGTTTTTACATACTTTATGCTATAAGACGCAAGGATTTTATCTTCGATACAATTGAACGCTGCTCATCTAAAGCAGCAATATCATAAACTTGCTGAAAATCTTTGATTTTCTTGTACCTTAAAAGCTGTTTATAATGAAACTTCTTTGCGTCCTTGCGTTTTTCCAACACATTATAAACTTCCTTTCTAATTTCTAATTTTCTATTTTTGTCAAAATCTTAAATCATGTCACATCAAATAAGGCTTGCCACTACTGAAGATTATCCGAAAATCATGGAAATATGGGAATCTGCCGTAAAAGCTACCCACGATTTTCTTACTGAAGAAGATTTTAATTATTTCAAAGAAGCCATTCCAAGGGACTATCTACCCAACCTGGAAGTCTATGTAATTACTGAAAACGGTGAAAGTAAAGGCTTCTCATCCGTTGCTGAAGGCAATCTGGAAATGCTTTTCATCCATAATGACGTCCGTGGAAAAGGCTATGGAAAAGCTCTTTATCAATTCATGAAAGAGAAAACAGGCCTTACCAAAGTAGATGTTAACGAACAGAATCCACAGGCCATTGGATTCTATGAGAAGATGGGCTTCAAAACGATAGGAAGATCAGAAAAAGACAGTTCAGGAAAGGAGTATCCACTTATTCATATGAGCTTATAATGGAAAATTTCACTTTCATCAGTATTGAATCTGGTTCGAAAATTCCATACGGGCTGCTATTATTGGCAGATGAAACTGTAGAAGCTATTGACCGGTATATTTTCAAATCTGATATTTATCTTTTACAGAATGGTGTGGAGGATATTGCTGTTATGGCATTGTACAAGAACAGCAATACCGAATTGGAAATTAAAAACATTGCTGTTGTAGAAAGCTATAGAAGCAAGGGAATAGGAAGTATTCTGATGAATAAAGCAAAAGAAATTGCAAAAGAATATGACTATAAAACTCTGACTGTCGGAACCTCGGATACCGGCTTCCAACAGATCAGATTTTATGAGAAAAACGGTTTCATCAAAAACGGAATTCTTAAGGATTTTTTTATTGAAAATTATCCGGATCCTATTTATGAAAACGGATTACAAATGCGGGACATGGTTCTACTTACCCATCACCTTACGGAATAGCCCCTTGATATGTTCTATTTCCGTTTGATAGTTGGTATTTTTCCGGCATCCGAAATACAGGGTATTTTCCAGCTTTTTTTTGCCTTCCCAGATCAGCTTTACATCTCCGCCGTCTATTTCGTTTTTGCATAAAAAATCAGGAACAACGGCTAGTCCTGCCCCTCCTTTTAAACAACGGATAATTGAGTTTAAATTGGGAACGATATAATTGGGTCTAAAATTCGGTTTGTGACCAAAGTTTAGGGTCCAAAATTGAAAAAGATGCTCCATGTCTCCTGTGGTTCCATACCATTTTTCTTTTTTCAGCCACTCTTCTATCTGTTCTGCATTTTTTGTTTTCAACACTTTTTTAAAATCATCCGTATCCACCTCTTTTCCTCCAACAAGGACAATCTGTTCAGAAGAAAATGCTTCATGCTCTATATTGGGAGAAGATCCTTTTTTAGGAGTGATGATAAGATCCAGAATTCCTTTATCCAGCTGATCAAGCATTTCCGGATATTCCCCAAAGCTGATGATCAGATTAAAGGGCAGGGAAGAAACATATTGCTCTAAAGTCGTCTGAAAAGTTTCAAAACACATTCCCACACTAATGGTCGGAGTATGTTTTTCCGTAGATTTCTGAAAATTTTTCTCTACATCTTCGAGTTTCGTGATA
Source organism: Chryseobacterium sp. WG23 (assembly GCF_024586575.1). Classification (NCBI taxonomy): domain Bacteria; kingdom Pseudomonadati; phylum Bacteroidota; class Flavobacteriia; order Flavobacteriales; family Weeksellaceae; genus Chryseobacterium; species Chryseobacterium sp. WG23. Next base: position 201,618 of record NZ_JALCZE010000012.1, on the reverse strand, counting down.
GGTTCGGCTACTGCATTAAACAATACTTTCCCCCGCTCCGTAGGAATCATCTTCCTGCCGGTTCTGTCGAACAGTTTATATCCTACATAAGCTTCCAATGAACTTAAATGTAAGCTCACTCCGGGCTGTGATATAAATAAAGCATCAGCAGCTCCTGTCAGGGTCCCGGTTTTATAGATCGCCTTAAAAGTACGGTACCATTCTAAATTGACCATGAATTAATTATTAATATTATAATACAAAGCTACAACATAATTATAATATTAATACATTTTGATTTCTTAAAAACGAGGCATAATAATCAGGAATCTCGCTTTCCAGTATCTTAAGAACGGTTTCATCAAGCGGATAGCTCAGTTGTATGATCTCCGGAATAATCTTTTCTTCATCTAAAGTAAGTATTACATATGAAGCTAATCTATTCTCTTCCTTAGAGCGGCCTACAGAGCCACAATTAACGGCCCAGCTATTATTATCAAACTGCTTTTTAAACGATAAATGAGTATGCCCCATCACAATAATATCAGATTTGGACTCTTCCAGCATTTTTATAAAGACCTCATCACTCTCAGATTTATACAGATAAGTATCATTACTCGATAGACTTGCGTGCATAAGCTGAATATTCCAGTGCTTCTTCCCTATTTTATAGTTTAATTTCAAATGAAAAGGAAGCTCAGAAAGAAACTTTTTATTGGATTCTGTAATGTGTTTTTTAGAATGATCAATAGCAACGAACCGGGCAAGAGTTTCTTCTTCGGTATGCTTAGATAATGGAACCACAGGAATATCGAAAGCAATCCTTTCGTCATGGTTTCCCATTAAACAGGGAATATTCAGCTCTTTAATTTTTTCAGTCACTTCATTTCCCCATGGAGCAAAATCTACAAGATCTCCCAGACAGAATTTTTGACGGATTCCCCTTTTCTCTATATCTTCCAACACCGAATTCAACGCGGGAAGATTTCCATGCACATCACTAAAAACTGCAATCTGTATCATATTCATTCTGTTTATCATAACAAATGTACAAGAGAGAAAGGAATTTTGACTCAGATCTGATATGACATTTCACCATACAACCTTGAATAGTCTGTTTTTACCGCATCAATATAATCGTAGATTTTGTACAACAGGCAAAGCACATTAATCTGAGACTACAAACTATCATTATTATAATAGTTCAGTATAATTTATACTATTTTTATTATACATAAATCCACCCTAACTTTGCATTATAAAATGTAAACAATCATAAAAATGAAAAAAGTATTAATCATCAACGGAGGGCAAAACTTTGGACATTCCGGAGGAAAATATAATGACACTATCGCAGAAAATACACTGGAGGTTTTAAAATCATTTGGCAATATAGAGGTAAAAGTAACCAACGTAAGTGAAGGATATGATAAACATGAGGAAGTGAAGAAATTTGTTTGGGCAGATTATATCGTTTACCATACTCCGATCTGGTGGTTTCAGCTTCCTAATGGCCTGAAAAAATATATTGATGAAGTTTTCACAGCAGGTCATGCAAAAGGAATTTATATGAGTGACGGCAGAAATGCAGAAAATCCGGAGATCAATTACGGTACCGGAGGAATGCTTGGCGGTAGAAAATATATGCTGACCACAAGCTGGAATGCTCCTGCAACGGCCTTTACACTTCCCGGAGAGTTTTTCGGCGAAAGAAATGTAGATGACGGACCGCTATTTGGTTTTCATAGAATGAATGCTTTTGTTTCTCTAAAAAAAATGGAAAGCTTCCACTTTCATGATGTGGAAAAGAATGCCAATATAGAGCGCGATATGAAGCTGTACAGAGCGCATGTTAAAAATGTATTTGAACAGGAACTAAAACCACAATTAGCCTAATGAAAAAAATACTCATAACAGGCATCACCGGTTATATTGGTGGTACTGTTGCAAAAAAACTGGTTGAAAAAAACTACAGCGTGACAGGGCTTGTCCGTAATGCAGCTGCTGCAGAAAAGCTACAGCAGCTAGGAATTGAATATATAATAGGCGATATACATGATGAAACTGTTCTGAATGCTGCAGTTTCTAAAGTAGATGCCGTTATCCACACTGCTGATTCTGCTGATGACGCCTATGCAGCAGACAGTTTTATAAATGCTTTGGAAGGGAGTGGTAAAACTTTTATTTTCACCTCAGGCTCAGCCATCTTTGGAGGAAAAGAAAATGGAGAAAAAAATGACTTTATTTTCACAGAAGATTTCCCCCTGAATCCAAGACTGGAAATGGCTTCAAGGGTATTAATCAATAATTATGTTCTTCAATCTGCTAAAAAAAGGATAAGAAGCATAGTCATTGTACCTACTATGGTTTACGGAGAAGGACTGGGTCTGAAAAAAGACAGTATTCAGCTTCCGGCTTTAATCAATCTATCCAAAGAAAAAGGATTTGGGGTTTATTTTGGAAAAGGTGAAAATATATGGTCGAACCTTCATGTTGAGGATTTAGCAGATATGTATGTGCTTGCTTTGGAAAAAGCAAAAGCCGGTTCAATGTACTATGCAGAAAACGGTTCTTCAACAATCAAAAATCTGGCTGAAAACATAAGTCTGCATTATCATTTACAGCCTGCACAATCTGTCAGCATACAAGAAGCTGTACATACATTTGGTCCCGCAGGCGGATATTTCGGATTTGCTTCAAACAGCTTATGCAATTCCGACAAAGCAAGAAGAGAATTGGGATGGAGCCCTCAATATAAATCGATCGAAAATTTTATTTAATATGAAAATTCACCTTACAGCCATAATAAAATCCAAAGAAGAACATCAGACAGAAGTATTGGAAGTTCTTCAGAATATGGTAAAAGAAACAAGAAAAGAAGAGGCTTGCGAGCTGTATACCCTGCATCAGGGAATTGAAGATAAAAACCAGTTTGTTTTCTATGAAATCTGGAAAAGTGAAGAAGGGCTGGCACAGCATAATCAGCAGCTTTATATTCAGGCTTTCGGAGCTTTGGCAGATGAAAAGCTTCAGGAGAAACCTCAGATTTATATCACAAATATTATATAAGTATGAAAAAACTGGCACTTTTATGTCTTAGCCTGTTCACCATAGGATTTATTCAGGCACAACACCAAAAAACAAAACATATGAAAAAGAAAATTTTATTTGTCGTAACCAGCCATGATAAGAAAGGCAATACTGGTGAAGACACAGGATACTATTTGGGAGAAGTTTCTCATCCATGGGAAGTTCTTCACCAGGCGGGCTATGAGATCGACTTTGTAAGCCCTAAAGGCGGAACACCTCCGGTAGATGGATTCGATCTAAAAGATCCTGTAAACAAAGAGTTTTGGGAAAATAAAGAATACAAAAATAAGATTGATCATTCTCTGACTCCATCCCAGGTTAATCCTAAAGATTATTCAACCATATTTTATGCAGGAGGGCATGGAGCAATGTGGGATTTTGCAGATAATACTGAATTAGCAAGTATCGCCTCAGCAATTTATGAAAATGGTGGTATTGTAGCAGGCGTATGCCATGGCCCTGCAGGTTTGGTTAATATCAAACTTAACAATGGAAAATACCTCGTTGACGGAAAGAGAATCAATGCTTTTACCAACGAAGAAGAATCTGAAGTAAAATTAACAGATGTTGTTCCTTTCTTATTGGAAAATAAACTAAAAGAAAGAGGAGCAAAATTTGAAAAATCAGGTCTTTGGCAGAATCATGTAGTAACGGACCAAAGAGTGATCACAGGACAGAATCCGCAATCTGCAAAAAGCGTCGGAGAAGCAATTTTAAAAGAATTAAATAAATAACAATTCATTTTTAATCCCAAAACCCAACACTCAAGAAGTAAAAGTTAAGATGTTTGTGAAAAAGAATACTTATGTTCTCGATAACGCTCACAAATTTTACAATTAATACAGGACAGAGCTACTCCGTCTCATTGTTTTATACAAAAAGAGCTTTTCAGTTTTGAAAAGCTCTTTTATAAAGTAAATGGTAAGCAATGATTTCATCCTCATAAATTTCTTTCTCCATGCTTCCTGCGACCTTACTTTATTTCTATTTTGCAACTGGAAGATGGGTACTTATTGCAATTCTGTTCCATGCATTGATGGTTACAATAGCCATGATGATCTGTGCGATCTGATTTTCATCAAAAATTGACTTAGCTTTTTGGAAAGTCTCTTCCGTCAATCCTGCATGACTGATTAAAGTGATCTCTTCTGTCATTTCCAACAGTACCTGTTCCTCTTCTGTAAATAATTCTTTGGCTTCTCTCCATCCGTCAAGGATAAAAATTCTCTGAGTAGTTTCACCATATTTAATGGCATCTTTAGTGTGCATATCAAGGCAAAAAGCACATTTATTAATCTGTGAAGCCCTGATTTTAATTAATTCCTTCTGGATATGGTTTAAAGAAATAGTCTGTAGGTATCCTTCCAACCCCATCATCGCTTTATACGCTGCTGAATCTACTGTTGCAATATTTAATCTTGCGCTCATTATGATATTATTTTTTGGTTAATTGATCTATACTAAAAGAATATTGTTGCTGAGAAGCCAATAAAAATGCCCCTGCACATCCTACCCAAACAGAATAATCAAGAGGGGCTTTAGCTCCCAATGCAATAGTCATTGACACCGCAAAAATCAACAGGAGAAAACCGCTTCCATAGGCTGCAATTTTTGTTTTAAATCCTAAAATCAGCATCAGCGGAAGAAGGGTTTCCAAAAGTGTTGCTGCATATGCGGAAGCCGTACTTAAAGCTTCGGGAAGAAAAAATGTCAGTTTTCTTGTGTATGCTTCAAAATTGGCCATATTTCCCCATGCAGCGTTGGCGCCCCAAAAACCAAATCTGTCTGCTACTGCAGAGAGCATAGTCACTGAAAGGGCTAATCTTAAAAATAACTGCGGAAATTGATTCTGTTGATTCATCATTGTATTGGCTTTTAATAACATGACAAATTTCCAAATTATAAATGATAAAAATCTTAAACTGGTTTAAGATCGTAATTTTGCTCTGATTTCGCTGAGATATTCCGGAGTAAGATTTAAAAAAGAAGCAATTAGATATTGTGGAATCCTTTGAATAAACCAAGGATATAATGTACTGAAATGAACATATAATTCTTCCCGCGACATTTCATACAAATACCGTATTCTCCTCTCTGATGCGGCATATGCCCTTTGATAGATCATTCGAAAATAGCGCTCCATCACAGGGTGCTTCTGCAGTAACAACTCCTGATCTTCCAAGTCTATGACCAAAATGGAAGAATGTTCCACTGCCTGAATAGAAAAATCAGACTGTATTTGTCTTTCATAAGCAAATGTATCCGTGATCCACCAGTTTTCTATCGCAAATTCAGTAGTTTGCTCTACTCCTTTTTCATTGATAAAGAATTTTCTCAGACAGCCTTTATTAACAAAATACATATGTTTACAAATTTCTCCATCAAGCATTAAATTTTGTTTTTTTCTGACCTCCAGCACCTTAAAAAAAGAAAGAATAGAAATATATTCCTCTTCGGTTACACTGATAAATTTGTCTAAATGTATCTTAAAACTATCCATCTTTAGATTTAAATACTCAAACTTAACTTTATTTTTTTAGTTTTACAATGACAAAATAGTAAATCATGGAACTCATTGCTAAAATTCTGATAGCAGTTGTTGCGTTAGAACATATTTATATTCTCTGGATGGAAATGTTTGCCTGGGAAACAAAAGGAAAAGAAGTTTTTAAGGCGGCGTTACCTGCAGAAATGTTTAAGCCTACTAAAGGGCTTGCAGCCAATCAGGGCCTGTATAATGGTTTTCTGGCTGCCGGGCTGCTATGGTCGTTTCTCATCAAAGATCCTCAATGGCAGGATAATATCGCCCTTTTCTTTTTAGGATGTGTTGCGGTAGCAGGAATCTACGGAGCCATTTCTGCCACTAAGAAAATATTTTTTGTACAAGCTCTGCCTGCAATTCTGGCTATTATTGCTGTTTTATTGAAATAATTTTATAGGTCGTATTTTAAAAATCTTCTTAAAATATGGACTTTGTAAATACTCTTTTCTCCTGAATGATAAGAGTAAAATCTCTATGAATATCCGGTTCATAACCAGACTTAAAACCAGCTTTTTAAGGTTCAAAAAATCCATTTAATATAAAATTCGTAAATTTGCACCGTCATAAGAAATTGATATACAGATTTTTTTATGCTGATCTGCATTTTGATGGAATGTAGAAATTCAAGTTGTTCAGTACACATATCTTTATTACTTCATCAGTAATTTAATTGTAGAATCTATGTAAAAGATTAATTTCTTTTTACGTGATACACTCTTTTTCTAGAGTATAATCTATTGACATATTTAAAATAAACATAAGGCCTGAGGTCTTTATGGTCTTATTTTTTTGTGAAAAGCTTTTATTACCAGAAGCTTATATAGATTATTTTTTACTATTGCCATCAGCAGAACAACTGAGATAAAGCATAACAATGGATTGGTTTACAATCTCTTATACTATTTATTAATTGAAAAACCCTGAATATGGAAAAAAATGAAGACAGTAGAAAAGTAAAACTTAAAGTTGAAGATCTGACTATTATTTTTGGTAAAAACAAAGAAAAAGCACAGGAACTTTTAGACAAAGGTTTTTCCAAAAAGGAAATTCTTGAAAAAACCGGTTGTACGGTAGGAATCAACAAAGCCAGTTTTGAAATTTATGAAGGTGAATTCTTTGTGATTATGGGGTTATCGGGAAGTGGAAAATCTACTTTACTGCGCTGCCTCAACAGACTGAATGAGCCCACCTCCGGAAAAGTATTTATCAATGATGATGATATTACCAGTAAAAATAATAAAGAGCTTCTGGAAGTAAGAAGAACGGAAATGAGTATGGTATTTCAAAAATTTGGATTACTACCCCATCATACTATTTTAGACAATGCAGGTTTCGGACTTGAAATCAGAGGAGAAAGCAAAGCTTCCCGTGATGAAAAAGCCCAGAAAGCCCTGGATATTGTAGGATTAAATGGTTTTGAAAATCAGTTTCCTTCCCAACTTTCAGGAGGAATGCAGCAGAGAGTAGGATTAGCAAGAGCCCTGGCCAACGATCCTGAGGTATTGCTTATGGATGAGGCTTTCTCCGCACTGGATCCTCTGATAAAATCTGAAATGCAGGATCAAATGCTTGAATTGCAAAATACATTACAGAAAACCATTGTTTTCATCACCCATGATTTGGATGAGGCTATTAAAATTGGAGACCGTATCGTCATTATGAAAGATGGTGTGATAGAACAAATAGGAACAGCCGAAGATATTTTAACCAATCCTGCCAGTGACTATGTAAAAGCTTTTGTAGAGAAAGTAGATCGTAAAACAATCATTACTGCTAAATCTTTGATGTTCGACAAAGCTACAGTGGTGCGTTTCAAAAAAGACGGACCTGAAGGAGCTTTAAGAAAAATGAGAACAACAGGATTAGAAAACTTACCTGTCGTAGATTTTCAAAATAAATTTCTGGGCTTTGTAACGCTTAATGATATCGTCCGGATTGCAAAGAAAAAAGAACCCACAGTAGAATCGGTGATCAACAGCAATGTTCCTTCCGTCTATCCGGAAGTTACTGTAGAAGAAATGTTACCGTTAATTTCCGGAAACAAATCAGCCATTGCCGTGGTAGATGAAAACAATAAATTCTTAGGTCTTATCACCCAGCTATCTCTCATCATAGAAGCTACAAAGTTTAACGAAGAAGAGATCATTGAATTAAAAGAAATCGCAAACAATCAATAAGATGAATAAAACTATAGATATAGGTCAATATGTAGAAACTGCAATCAATTGGCTCACAGAAAATGGAAAACCTGTATTTGATGTCATAAAACATATAGGAAACGCCTCTATTATGGGGATTGAATGGGTGCTGGTAAACACTCCCTTTTATGTTATCATTCTCTTTTTTACGCTACTGGCATTGTGGAAAGCCGGAAAAGGCATCGCCGTGGTGACTGCAGCAGGGTTGAGTTTAATATTTTTAATGGGATTATGGAAAGAAACCATGGAAACCCTTGCCCTAATTTTTGTAGCTACCCTTACTGCACTTATCATTTCTATTCCCTTAGGAATTTGGGCTGCCAAAAGCAAAATAGCAGCAAAAATCATCCGCCCTTTACTGGATTTGATGCAAACAATGCCTGCATTTGTATATCTGATTCCTGCTGTATTATTTTTCAGTATCGGTAAAGTACCCGGTGCTTTTGCAACGATCATTTTTGCGATGCCACCAGCGGTACGGTTAACGACATTAGGAATTGAAGCTGTTCCGAAAGATATTGTAGAAGCAGCGAGGGCTTTTGGTGCCACCAACCGCCAGATCCTATTTAAAGTAGAACTTCCTTTAGCTATGAAAACTATTTTAACAGGAATTAATCAAACGATACTATTATCCTTATCCATGGTTGTTATTGCAGGAATGATTGCTGCAGGCGGTTTAGGTGAAAAAGTATTGGAAGGAATTAATAATCTGGACATCGGATTAGGATTTGAAAGTGGATTATCAGTTGTGATTTTAGCTATTATCCTCGACCGGATTACTCAAGGATTTGTAAAGAAAAAACAATAAGATGAAAAGTTTAAAATATCTATTTTTCCCAATTTTAATGGGAATATGCTCTGTATTAAATTCATGTGAAAATATAAAAAACTCTAAGTATATAACCATCGGAATGGTAGATGGCTGGGCCGAAGATGTTGCCATGACGCATGTTGCCAAAGCTATTTTGGATCAGCAGGGATATCATGTAATTATTCAAAAAGCGTCTACAGATATGATTCTGGCTTCGATGAATAATGAAGATACAGATATTTTCATGGGGGTTTGGCTGCCTTATACGCACGCTAAAAAAGTGGCTAAATTTCCGGGATTAATAAATATGGGAACAAATTATGACAGCGGCCGTATAGGATTGGTAGTTCCGGAATACATTCCCGTTACCTCCATTGAAGAACTTAATCAGCATAAGGATCAGTTCAATCACAGGATCATTGGAATTGAGAAAGGAGCAGGATTGACATCCGGAACAGATCAGGCTATTATTGATTATAAACTGGATTATAAACAAATCAACTCCTCTACTATTGCCATGATCACTGAATTACAGAATGCCATACAACGCAAACAATGGATTGTTGTTGCAGGATGGCAGCCTCACTGGATGTTTGGAAAAATGAAACTTAAGTTTCTTAATGATCCGAAAAAGACATTTGGCGAAGCAGAGCAGATTAAAACATATGCCAGAAAAAGCTTTGGTAAAGATCATCCGGAGTTGGCAAAATTCTTTTCTAAACTCCATTTTGATGATGAACATATGGCTGATCTTCTAATCAAAATGGAACACAGTAAAAATAAAGAAGCTACTGCCATAAAATGGATGGAAGAACATCCTGAAGTGGTAAAATTATGGTTAGATAAAAATTAACGGAACGGTGCAATTAAGCATCATCTAAATCCTCAACTCTTCACCGGGTCTGAGGATTTTTTGATCAATTTATAATTCAGAAGCATTCATGGATTCTTTGATCTTCTCCCGATGAAGTATTCCCCAATTAACCAATGTTTCCGTCACCGGGAATACTGATTTTCCGTATTCGGTAACAGCATAGGTTACAGTGATGGGTTTTGTATCCTGAATCGTTCTGGTGATCAGAAGGTTAGTCTCCAGTTCTTTCAGTTCTTTACTCAGCATCTTGGCGGAGATTCCTTCAATACCCCGTTCCAGCTTTTTAAAATGAATTTTCTGATCAGGTCTGTTGGTCAGATATCGCAGGATCATCAGTTTCCATTTTCCGCCTAATACATCCAGGCTATCACGCATCGCGAACAATTCTTCCGTGCAGCTCGCTTCTCTTTCTATTCCGTTTTCAATGATTTTTGCCATAATAGTTTCATAAAGGTAACTAGTTACCATTTGTTAACTAGTAGCAAATATAAACTATTCCCTCTTTACATTTGTGTATCATATTAACAGTATGAAATCGCAATGATTTCTCAAACGCAACCAATCGTGAGGACGATACGATTGCATATGCCCTTTGAAAAAAAATAAATATCAACATATGAAAGCAGTTATTTTAAATAAGAATTTTCAGTTAGAGGATGGAATGGCAGAAAAGCCACCTGTAAAAAGTAATGAAGTTTTAATCCAGATCAAAGCAAGTGGATTCAACCCCATCGATTATCAGATGCTGGAAAACGAACTTGAGCGAAAACTGATCAGTTCCCCGATCTTAGGAAGAGAATTATCCGGAATTATAGTAGACAAAGGTCCCGAAGCTACACAATTTAATATTGGTGACGAAGTCTATTGTGGTAGTGGTTCTATGGGAAGCAATGGTACTTATGCTGAATATATAGTTGTCCCTGAATCCATTGTTTCTTTTAAACCAAAGAATATTTCGTTTGAACAAGCGGCTTCCATTCCTTCAGTAGGACTTACTTCTTTGCAGGTCTTTAACCGGTTGAAACTAAGTCCAGAAAATACAGTTCTTATAACGGGTGCAACCGGAGGCGTTGGTTCATTTTTGATTAAACTTTTATTAGCCCATAATATCCGGAAGATCACAGCAACGGTTGGCAGTGAGGCAAACAGACAAATCCTGCTTAATATGGGGCTAAAAGATCATCAAATCATCAATTATAGACAAGAAACCCTTATTGAAAACATTTTAAAAGCCAATAATAATCAGCCATTTGAGTTTGGGATTGATCTGGTAGGAAATTACATGTCAGAAGTGACGGCAGAAGTTTTAAAGATCAACGGAACTTATGTAGATGTAACAGCTTTAGCCACTAAAGACGCTCATGAAATTCTTTTCAACAAAGGAAGTCTGATTATGAATATCTCCAATTACACGTATGGAATGGTCAAAAAATATGAGTATTACAAAAACAGTTTACTTGAAATAAAAAAGCTCATCGAAACCGGAACTATTACGCCGCCTCAGCATAAGATAATAGGAAATCTTTCTTTGGAAACTGTTCTGCAGGCACATTCTATTTTAAAAAACAATCAAGCCCAGGGTCATAAACTCATTATGAAACATTAATCAATGAACAAAATACCAAGAAGAATCGTAACAGGAATTCAAGACGGAAAATCTGTTATTCTCGAAGATCAGCCGGTAGAAAATGTGGCAGAACATTTCCCGGGGCTTATTATTTCTGATGTATGGAATACACAACAAGCACCGGCAAGCTTAAACTTTGAAGCCCCAATTCCTAATACCGGATTTCCGCAAACGCCAAAAAATGGTACTTATTTTAGATATGTAGTGGTACCTCCGGATAAAGATTTAGGAGTTGAGCTTAAAGACAATGAACCTCATCCGATGATGCATCAGACCCCTACACTGGATTATATCATTATTCTTTCCGGTGAACTCTATCTGATCATGGAAGAAGGTGAAACTCTTCTCAAGCCCGGAGACATCGTCATTCAAAGAGGCACAAATCACGCGTGGAGCAACCGGTCTGATGAACCTTGCATTCAGCTGGCTGTGTTGATCGATGCTGAAGGAGAGAATTAAAAGATTTAATTATCTAAAAATTTAAAGAATGGAATAGTTCTCACAAATTTTAAAAATGTATTAAATAAAAAAATCTGGGGAATCTGTAGTCTGTGAGAAATAAGAACAAGATTTTGTAGGTAAGTTGGACAAACACAAAGGCGCAAGAAAATCAAGGATTTTCAGCAAGGATTATATTCCTCATAAATAAGTATAATCGTAATCAACAGCACTCAATTTTATCACAGATAAAATCTTTGCGTCTTCATAGCATAAAGTATCTAAAAACCTTTTGCGTCTTTGCGTTGCCAACAATTATTTGAATGAGGTTTATGTTATAATATGTTGGAAAAACGCAAAGGCGCAAAGATGTTTCATTATAAATAGCTTTTAAGACGCAAGAAAATCAAGGATTTCAGCAAGGATTATATCCTCATAAATAAGTATAATGGTAATCAACAGCATTCAATTTTATCACAGATAAAATCCTTGCGTCTTATCACGTAAAGTATGTAAAAACCTTTTGCGTCTTTGCGTTGCCAACAATTATTTGAATGAGATTGTTATAATGTGTTGGAAAAACGCAAAGGCGCAAAGATGTTTCATTATAAATAGCTTTTAAGACGCAAGAAAATCAAAGATTTCCAGCAAGGATTATATTCCTTATAAATAGTATAATGGTAATCAACAGCACTCAATTTTATCACAGATAAAATCCTTGCGTCTTATAGCATAAAGTATGTAAAAACCTTTTGCGTCTTTGTGTTTTCCAACCAAAAACAGCACCTTACAAAGCAGAAACTTCCAACAGTTTCTGTTTCATTTTTTCAGCAGTAAACTGTCCCTCATGATAATAGATCAGCTTCTGGTCTTTATCCAGGATGATCCACAGCGGATATACAGGTTGGTTTTTATTTTTTGACAATGCCAGCGCCAACTCATGGATTCCAGAATTCCCATTCTGTAGATAGTCAAACTCCTGATTCTGGAAATGGATTTTTCCCTTCGTTTTCTCTGCCTCAAAATTGATAAAATAAAAGTGCTCATTCATCATTGTAACCAGGTCTTTATCTTTACTTAAACGGAAAGATTCAATTTTACAAATGGCACACCAGTCTGTATAAAGATGGATGACAGTAGGCTTAGCTTCTACTTTTCGCAAAGCTTCTACTTCAGAAAAAGTGCCTGTCTTCATCTGCGACAGATAAAAACAGGGCACTAACATTAAAAATAAAGCTAATTTTTTCATTTCAAAGTATATTTTACACCCAAAAACCCTCTGATACGCTGCATGGGAGCATACCCATACGCCGTATCAAAAGTATAATGATTGGGGTTGCTGATGGGATCATCAACATGATTGTCAAATGGGTCAAACGGTCTCATTAAAGGATCTTTGGGCGTAAAATTGAATAAGTTTTTTACTCCGCAATACACTTCAAAGCCGGATGTAAAGCTCTTTGAAACCTGAATATTGGCCAAAGAATAGAATGGTGAATATTCCGGACGGAAATCATTAAGTAATACAGGAAGTCTCATCGGCCCATAAAACTGCCCGGTAAAATCTACCGTAATATTACTTGGAAATCTATACGTCAGGTTATAGGTCCCGCTCCATTTTGGGGCATGTAACTGTTGTGTTTTTTGATTTTCATTATCAAATTTCTGATATACATCAAGATAAGTTACTCCTAAGTTGACACTTAAAGGAAAGCTGAAGCTAAAATCTACATTCAGTGAAGCCCCTCTCGAAATTCCATATCCGTGAAGATTATCATAAATAATTTTATTAGGATCAGCATCAAAATCACCTACGATTTTATTACTGAAATAGGTATAAAATGCAGAAGCATCAAGATTCACCATACGGGTACCCACGGGAATTTTCCAGATATAGTTCAGGTTTCCATTAACCGACCTTTCAGGTTTAAGGTCAGACTTTACGACTACTTCACGGGAACCCGTTAAAGCTGCATGATCTTCGGTAAACAAATTCACGACCCTGAACCCCGTTCCAAAGTTGAAACGCAAAGTATGATAAGGATTCGGTGAAAACTTCCACGCTAATCTTGGGGAATGCACCGAATGATGTACTTTATCATAATCATATCGGTAGCCCAACAGCAAGGTGTTTTTGTCATTCATCTCCCATTGGTCCTGAATAAATGCTCCCCAGATCGGAGATTTCATCGGTGCGTTGGTTATCCCGTCTGCTTTCAGAGTTCCCGGTGTATTGTCATCATAAAATGTTCTTTTAAAGGTAAGTCCGGCTGTGATATCATGTTTTCCAAAACTCTTGTCCCAATACGTTTGTACAAAAGCCACTTTTTGAAGCGCATTAAAAGGATTAGCTCCATAAAAAGAATTCTGGTCATGATAATTGTAAGAAAACTGAGTCACAATATGCTCTTTTACAGGCCATTCATACAAACCGAAAACCTCGGCTCTGTTGGTATATATACTTTCCCCATATACTTTATCACTTCCGCGGTAAGATTTATTCCATTGCATTTCTCCTCCGAAACGGTCTTCATATAGGTATCTCATGGCAAAGCTCGCCTGGCGGTTTTCTTTTCTTTTAAAATTCCATTTGTTAAAAACAGAAATCCGGCTCTGTAAGGTGGCATCGGTGAAATTATCTTTGTTCTGATCTATTTTTTCCTGAAAACTGAAATAATTTAAACTTAATAATGACGCAGCATTTTTCCCTACACTAAACTTGGTAGAGAGGTCCAGATTGTTCTCACTCCATGTTGTGGTCATCAGATCCACGCTCAATTTTGGGGCAGTCAATGCATTTTTAGTAATAATATTAATTACTCCTCCCATTGCTTCAGAACCATAAATAGAAGAAGCCGGCCCCTTTACCACCTCTATCCTATCCACCAGGCTGTTCGGAATTCCACTCAATCCATATACCGTAGAAAGCGAACTTACAATAGGCATTCCGTCAATCAGAATCATGGTATAAGGACCTTCCAGCCCATTGATATGAATGTCACCTGTATTACAAACGGAACAGTTCAGCTGAGGTTTTACTCCGTTTACCATAGCGATGGCTTCGAAAATACTTGGAGTGGGATTCTTCTGAAAAAATTTTTGACTGTAGATCTCTACTGCCACAGGGCTTTTGGACCTGCTCATCGGTTTTATGGTTCCGGTAACCACTACATCTTCAATACTGCTGGTTTTAATTTCTCTTCTGGAAATTCCGGTTGAATCTATATTTTTATTTTGATGTAAACTTAAACTATCTGTCTCCTGAGAGAAACAATAGGATGATAAAAAAGTAATAGAAAATAATATTCGTTTCATGAAATTAAAATTGTTAGACAAATCTAACAATTATTTTTGAAAAACAAAACTTCAAACTTAATATTTTGGTTTGAGTCAATTCATGAAAAATGATTAAATTTGAGAAACTACATATAAAAGTAAAATGAGATATCATTTATCGGGAAACATCCCACCAAAAAGACATACCATCTTTAAGTCTCCGGAAGATAAATTTTACTATGAACAGCTTTTCGGAACAGAAGGCTTTCACGGTATCTCTTCTCTGCTCTATCACATCCATCGCCCTACCCAGATAAAATCAATTGGGGAGCCTAAGGATGTGACACCGAAAATTGCGGTAGAAAAAAATATTACGCCCAGAATGTTCAAGGGAATGAATGTAACTCCTGAAGATGATTTTATGGACAGCCGAAAAATCCTTTTGATGAATAATGATCTGAAAATGGGATTGGCAAAACCAAGAAAATCAATGGACTATTTCTACAAAAATGCCGAATGTGATGAGCTTTTATTCGTTCATGAAGGAGCCGGTATCTTAAAAACCTTTGTAGGAGATCTTGAATTCGGGACCGGTGATTATCTTATTATTCCGAGAGGAACCATTTATCAGGTGGAGTTACAGTCTGAAAATACAGTATTTTTTGTTCTGGAAAGCCATTCTCCTATTTATACTCCCAAAAGATACAGAAATGAATTCGGACAGCTTTTGGAACACTCGCCATTCTGCGAAAGAGACATGATTGCTCCTGTTTTCAAAGAGCCTAAAGATGAAAAAGGAGAGTTTTTAATTAAAGTAAAAAAAGAAAACCAGATTACAGACTTCATTTATGCAACACACCCATTTGATGTCGTAGGCTGGGACGGATATTTTTATCCTTATAAATTCAATATCAAAAACTTTGAACCGATTACGGGAAGAATTCACCAGCCCCCACCGGTACACCAGAACTTTGAAGCCCATAACTTTGTAGTATGCTCATTCTGTGCCAGAATGTATGATTACCATCCACTGGCTATTCCGGCTCCTTACAATCACTCCAATATTGATTCTGATGAAGTCTTATTCTACACCGAAGGAGACTTTATGAGCCGTAACCACATTGACCTGATGGATTTCACTCTTCATCCGGGTGGAATTGTACATGGGCCTCATCCAGGGGCTATGGAAAGAAGTATCGGTAAAAAATTTACTGAAGAATATGCCGTAATGGTAGACCCTTTCCGTCCTCTGAAAATTACAGAAGAAGCTTTAAAGGTTGAAGATCCGTCCTATAAAACATCATGGCTGGAATAATTGAAACGATTGTAATGCTTTAGTCTGAACCACAAAAAAATTAAGCCCTAAGTTTTACAAAGTGAATATAATTTCACAAAGAAGGGCACTTAAGTTTTTGAAAATCGAAAATTTCCTTCTAAGATGTACTTTAGACAACATTATTATTAACTTCCTTAAGTAGACTAAAACGTTTAAACATAAAGCTTTTGTGAATTTTTGTTTAAAAATTCTGACAGATCTATCCAATCGTAAAAGCCTAAACAATTTCATAGAAAAAGTATTGCTGAATACATATAAAAGACCCTTTAAAGTGCTTTATTTAAAGGGTCTTTTTCGTAAATTTGTAGGAGATGGTTACCATTTATAATCACCATTATTTTTCATAACACATCCTAAGTAATGGTGGTTACCACAAAATCAAGATTACATGTTAGAAAGAATCAGATTAGAAAGTCTACACCAAAAAGTGACAACAGCTGAAAATGCTGTAAAAATGATTAAAGACGGTATGGTCATAGGATCTAGCGGATTTACAAAAGCGGGTGACAGCAAAGCAATTTTGCCGGCATTAGCTGAAAGAGGAAAAACAGAAGACATTAAGGTCACTTTAATGACCGGAGCTTCATTAGGGCATGGTACCGACGGTAAATTGGCAGAGGCTAATGTTCTAAAGAAAAGGATGCCCTTCCAGGTAGATCCTATTTTAAGAAATAAAATTAATAATGGAGAAATTCTATTTATTGATCAGCATTTAAGTGAAAGTGCCGAACTGCTTCACACTAAAAACCTACAGACTATTGATCTGGCGGTGATTGAAGCAGCCTATATTGAAAGAGACGGAAGCATTGTTCCTACCACTTCTGTAGGAAACTCAGTCACTTTTGCAGCTTTGGCTAAAAAAGTCATCATCGAGATCAATACCGAAGTTCCTGAAGAAGTATATGGTATTCACGATATCTACCAGGCTGAAGACTATCCTTACAGAAATGTTATTCCCATTGTCGCTCCATGGAACAAAATAGGAAGAAAAAGTATTCCCATTGATCCTGATAAAATTGAGGCTATTGTTTTTACCCACCTTAAAGACAGCCCTGCAGATATAGCAGAACCCGATGAAAAAACAACCGCTATTGCAAAACATCTCCTTGGTTTCTTTGAAAATGAAGTTCTTTTAGGACGTCTTACCGATAGGCTACTTCCTCTTCAGGCCGGGATTGGTAAAGTGGCCAATGCCGTTCTTACAGGATTTAAGGACAGTAATTTTTATGACCTTACTATGTTTTCTGAAGTGCTTCAGGACAGTACCTTTGATCTCATAGATTCCGGTAAGCTAAGTTTTGCTTCCGCATCTTCCATTACTGTTTCTAAAGAATGCTATGAAAGAGTAATGGGAAACCTTTCAAAATACAGAGAAAAATTTGTTTTAAGACCCCAGAATATTTCCAATACCCCAGGATTGATCAGAAGATTGGGAGTAATTGCCATCAATACTGCAATAGAATTTGATATCTACGGAAATGTAAATTCCACCCATATCGGTGGGACAAAAATCATGAACGGAATCGGAGGTTCCGGAGATTTTGCAAGAAACGCTTACTTAAGTATTTTTGTAACCCAGGCTGCTTCCAAAGGAAACAATATTTCCCATGTACTTCCTATGGTTTCTCACACCGATCATACAGAGCATGATGTTGACATTTTGGTGACCGACATCGGACTGGCTGATTTAAGAGGTCTGGCTCCCAGAGAAAGGGCTCAAAAAATAATTGACAACTGTGTGCATCCAGATTATAAGGAAGAGCTGCAGTCCTACTTTCACAGAGCCTGTGAAAGAGGTGGCCATACTCCTCATATACTTGAAGAAGCTTTCAGCTGGCATTTGCGATTTTCTGAAACAGGAAGTATGAAACAGAAAACCGAAGTCCCTATTTTAAATTAAAAATTAAGTATACCCTCACAAAGGACCGAATGTATTGCGTTCGGTCCTTTGTTTTTTATTTGAATTCCTTATGTTCAGCATGATAAAAATCTCCTAATATGCATAGAATATTTAGAATAAGTAAAGCTGATAAAGCTTATCTTTGAAAGAAGACAGGTGTTTTATGAGATAAAATTAATATCAAAAAAAGTAAAATATGCATAATTACATAAGCGCTGAAGAAGCAATATATACTATCAAAAGTGGAAACCGGGTATTTTTCCATGGCAGTGCATGTACTCCTAACTACCTTATTGATGAGCTGGCAAGACAATCTCACCGGTTGGAAAATGTGGAAATGGTTTCCATTACCCAACAGGGAAATGTAGAAATTGCAAAACCGGAATATAAAGACAGTTTCTTTGTCAATTCTTTATTTGTTTCCACGCCGGTTCGTGATGCTGTCAATTCAGACAGAGGAGATTTTGTTCCCGTATTTCTCAGCGAAATTCCTATTTTATTCAGAAAAAACATACTGCCCTTAGATGTGGCCTTAATAACCGTTTCACCTCCTGACAGGCATGGTTTCTGTACGCTGGGAACTTCTGTAGATATTGCAAGATCGGCCGTGGATACGGCAAAAATAATCGTTGCTATCGTTAATCCAAAAATGCCCAGAACCCACGGTGACGGAATGATCCACATCAGCAGGATTCACAAGCTGGTATGGCATGAAGAAGAACTTCCCACAGTAGATTATGGTTCCAAAGTAGGTCCTGAAGAAATGCTTGTAGGAAAAAATGTGGCCGAGCTTATTGAAGACAGGTCTACCCTTCAGATGGGTATAGGAACAATTCCCGATGCTGTTTTAAAGTGTCTGGGTAATCACAAAGATCTGGGAATTCATACCGAAATGCTCAGCGACGGAGTCATTGATCTTATTCAGAATGATGTAATTAACAACAAATATAAAGGCTATAACGATAATAAAACCATTACCAGTTTCTGCTTTGGAACCAGAAAATTATATGATTATGTGGACGACAACACGGTGTTTGCATTCCGGGATGTAAGTGAAGTTAATTTCCCCATCAACATTATGAAAAATAAAAAAATGGTAGCCATTAACTCAGCTATTGAGATTGACCTTACCGGCCAGGTATGTGCCGACTCCATAGGCACCATGCAATACAGCGGTATCGGAGGACAAATGGACTTTATGAGAGGTGCGGCATTGGGGGAAGATGGAAAACCAATCATTGCCATCACTTCAAGAACCCGAAAAGGAGTGTCCAGAATTGTCCCTTATCTTAAACAGGGAGCTGGTGTAGTAACTACCAGGGGACATATTCATTATGTAGTGACCGAATACGGAACAGCTTATCTGTATGGCAAGAACCTTCGTCAGAGGGCGCAAGAGCTTATTAGTATTGCTCACCCTGATGACAGGGAAATGCTGGAAAGAGCTGCTTTCGAAAGATTTAAACATTAATTAATCAAATAAATAAAATTTTTAATGTACTTTTATTTAGAATCTAAAAAAATATTTTCATGCCAAGACAAGTTAATCATAAGAAAAACATTAACTTTTTGGCAGTATTTTTGATAAAATCATTCTAAAACAAGGAAATTGAAAACGATATATAATTCGATACGAGAAGAAGTTGAAAAGCATTCGAAGGTAAGGAATTCTGTTTTGGGGAATGTGAATGAATGGAAAAGAAGCCATTATATTATCCTATCCGAAATTATCAAAGAAGAATTATCTGAATCAGAAGAACTGAAAGGAGGAAAAAAATTCGAAATAGGAACCACTATTTCACACGTTACATTACAGCGTTTTTTTGAAAACGACTATCAGGATAAAACCCATAGCGATCTTAGATTTTTAAAAACGCTGGATAAGATATGTATCTTTCTGGGGTATAAGGATCTTAATGATTATATCCTATCTCTAAGACATAAAACACAGGAGAATAAAGAAGCTGATGATCACTCATTTCTGACGCAAATGGTTTATGATTATTGTTCCACAGCTTTTGAATTCTGTAAACATTTTCCTAATCATAACACTGGACTTTTCAAAGATTTGGTATTTGATGATTCTCCATTTTTAGAAAGAGTTTCACAGTTCAGTAAAGAATTGTGTGAAAAAGATTTTCAGCTGGTCACAAAAAATAACCGTTCCAATTATGAAGTTTTTGACATTCATGTTGTTACAGATGAACCCGATAAAAAAATACTGGAATCTCAGGAATTCTGGAATCTTTTATTCAAAGTAGGAAAAACGGGCGAAGAGCATTTTGTCAATCAGCTCAGCACTCAGATTTACTTTATCAGAAAAGTGGATGACACCTGGAAGATCTGGGATAATTACAATCCTGATGCCGGAAGCTTAAACAGGAAAATAGAAGACCTATAAAAAATAAGAAAGCCGCAGAAGATCTTCTGCGGCTTTCATGTTCGAAAATATTTTTTTTCACTTGTCTTTTGTATTACAAATGTAGGAGGTCCGTTCCTAAACCAAGAAACTTAAATATACTTAAATGAACTCTTCTTTAATTTTATGTTAAATAAACACCCGGATTTCTGTTTATTATTTTCCCTATGTCCAAGATTTTTGTAATTTGCATACCAATAAAATAAAAGTAAAAAGAAAATATGTCAACACTAACATTTGCCGAAAAAATTGCTCAAGCAGAGAATTTCTTACCAATTAACGGTACGGATTATATTGAGTTTTATGTAGGAAATGCAAAACAGGCTGCCCATTATTATAAAACCGCTTTTGGTTTTCAGTCTGTAGCTTATGCAGGACCTGAAACAGGAGTAAGAGACCGTGCTTCTTATGTTCTTCAACAGGGAAAAATAAGATTGGTTTTAACTACCGGGCTTAAGTCTGATTCTCCAATCAGTGAACACGTAAAAAAACATGGTGACGGAGTGAAAATTTTGGCACTTTGGGTAGATGATGCTTATGCAGCTTTTGAAGAAACTACAAAAAGAGGCGGAAAACCTTATTTAGAGCCTGTAACAATGACTGACGAACATGGTGAAGTAAGAATGTCCGGAATCTATACTTACGGAGAAACGATTCACATGTTTATTGAAAGAAAAAACTATAAAGGAGCTTTCATGCCAGGATATGAAAAGTGGGAAAGTAGCTACAACCCTGAAGAAGCCGGGTTATTGTATGTAGACCACTGTGTAGGAAATGTAGACTGGAACAGAATGATTCCTACTGTAGAATGGTACGAAAAAGTAATGGGATTTGTGAATATCCTTTCCTTTGATGACAAACAAATCAACACAGAATATTCGGCTTTGATGTCTAAAGTAATGTCTAACGGAAACGGGTTTGCAAAATTCCCTATCAATGAGCCTGCAGAAGGTAAAAAGAAATCTCAGGTAGAAGAATACCTTGATTTCTATGAAGGAGAAGGTGTACAGCACATTGCTGTTGCTACAAAAGATATTATCCACACAGTAACAGAATTAAAAAAACGTGGCGTAGAGTTCCTTTCCGCTCCTCCTGAAGCTTATTATGATATGGTTCCTGAAAGAGTAGGTCATATTGATGAAGATCTTAAAAAATTACAGAGTTTAGGTATACTTATTGATCATGATGAAGAAGGGTACTTACTTCAGATTTTCACTAAACCTGTAGAAGACCGCCCTACCCTATTCTTTGAAATCATTGAAAGGCACGGTGCACAGAGTTTTGGTGCCGGAAATTTCAAAGCGTTATTCGAAGCACTGGAAAGAGAACAGGACAGAAGAGGAAATCTTTAATTTTACAATATATACTAAGTTTTGTCAGGATGTCAGAGTCTTGACAAAACTTTTTTATAAAAACACACAGCATATGAAAAAATTTTTAATAGGAATTCTATTTCTTGGAACATTAGGCTTAAAAGCTCAGTATGGAACTTTGGATGCAATTCTTACCAAACTTGAAGAAAGAAAAGGCATCAATCAGAATCTCGACAATGTAAAAATTGACAATAAAAAGTTTGTTTTCATTAAAGATGAGGCAGACCATACAGAAAGAGATTTTATTATTATCAAAGGAAATGATGCCACTTATGTAGAAGTTTTTGATGATAAAGCTACCGGAGAAAGCAGTTCCAATGTTTTTACAGGTGACATCATCAGAAAGAAAAACATTATTTCTTTAAGAGCCGATAAGCTTGAAGATAAAAAAATTCCGTTACCGGTAACTAAAACCCTGATGCTCACTAAGCAGAAGGATATTCTTTATCTCATTGATGTCAATACCAGAGACCGGTGGATTGATGAAGAATCCTACTCGAAAAAGGCAAAATAAATCCTGAGACAGCAGTTTCCCAGGATAGTATTTTAATCTAACTTAAATCTAAACTTATGAAATCATTTGTAGACTATTCCTCAAATTCGGATTTTTCTATACATAATATCCCTTTCGGAGTCGCAGTTTTTAATAAAGAATACATCGGATGCTGTACAAGGATTGGAGATCAGGTTATTGATCTGGCAACCTTATATGATCTTGGGTATTTTGAAGATATTGAAGGATTGGACGACAATGTTTTTGAAGCATACACCATCAACGAATTTATTGAACTGGGCAAACCGGTGACCAATGCTGTTCGTACAAAAATCCAAACGTTATTACAGGAAGGTTCTGCTCTTTCAAAAGACCAGAAAACCATTGAAGAAGCATTTTATGATCTTGACAAAGTGAAAATGATGATGCCACTGCACATTCCGAACTATACGGATTTCTACAGTAGCATTGAACATGCTACCAATGTAGGAAAAATGTTCCGTGATCCCGCCAATGCTTTATTGCCAAACTGGAAACACTTACCGGTAGGTTATCATGGAAGAGCCTCTTCTATCGTAATTTCCGGAACGGATATTAACCGTCCTAAAGGTCAGATGAAGCCTGCAGATGTGGAAAAGCCTGTTTTTGGTCCTTGTAAACAATTAGATTTTGAACTGGAAATGGCCTTCATCATCAACAAAAATACAGAGATGGGAGAAAGCATTTCTACAAAAGACGCTGAAGATGCTATTTTTGGAATGGTAGTTTTCAACGACTGGTCTGCAAGAGATATCCAGTCTTGGGAGTATGTGCCGCTAGGGCCTTTCCTTGCTAAAAACTTCGGTTCATCTATTTCACCATGGGTAGTTACCCTTGAAGCGCTAGAACCATTCAGAACCGCTTCTCCTACACAAGATCCTGAGGTCTTAGACTATTTAAAATTTGAAGGAGACAAAAACTATGATATTAATCTTGAAGTCTATATCCAGCCTGAAAATGGGGTGCAAAACCTGATCAGTGAAAGCAATTACAAGCACATGTACTGGAATATGACACAACAGCTGGCTCACCACACCGTAAACGGATGCAACGTGGAGGTAGGTGATCTGTATGCCAGTGGTACCATCTCAGGGAGCGATCCAAAATCTTTCGGTTCTATGCTTGAATTGACATGGAGAGGGCAAAATCCTTTATCATTAAGCAACGGAGAAGAAAGAAAATTCATTGAAGACAATGATACCGTTACCATGAAAGCATGGGCTGAGAAAGATGGTATAAGAGTAGGCTTTGGTGAAGTTTCTGGTAAAATTATCCCAACGCTTTAAATTTTTAACCACAAAAGTCACAAAAGAATTTATGGTTACACAATCATATTTAACAGATCTGACTTATAAGATAAACGGCGCCTGCATAGAAGTTCACAAAATTCTAGGCGCCGGTTTACTGGAAAGTGTATATCATAAGTACCTGGAGGAAGAGTTCAGGTTAAGAAATATTAATTTCAAATCTGAACTGAAAGTTCCTGTACACTATAAAGGAAAAGAAATTAATTGTGATTTCTTTTGTGATTTTCTAATTGAAGATTTAATTGTGGTAGAATTAAAGTCAGTCGTAAAATTAAACGAAATTCATCGAGCTCAACTTCTAAACTATATCAACTTAATGAAGAAACCCAAAGGCATTCTGATCAATTTTAATGTAAAAAACATCTATCATGAAGGACAGGAAACTTTTGTGAATCAATATTATGATATGCTTTTTTAAACTTTAAAAATTAAAGCTATTTTACTTAAAACTTTTGTGTCTTTTGTGGTTAAATAAAAATATGAAAACAGTAATACCCTCTGAAATAACCTCCGTACAGCTGCAAACCATCATGCAGACTGCTGTGTCACCGCGCCCGATTGCATTAGCTTCTACGGTAGATAAAAACGGTACGGTCAATTTATCGCCATTCAGCTTTTTCAATATGTTCAGTACTGTTCCTCCGATCTTGATTTTCTCACCATCGAGGAGAGTGCGTGATAACACGACTAAACATACTCTGGAAAATGTTCTTGAAGTTCAGGAAGTGGTGATTGGAACGGTAAACTTTCCAATTGTTCAGCAGATTTCTTTAGCTTCTACAGAATATGAAACGGGAGTCAATGAGTTTATAAAATCAGGGCTCACTATGAGAGATGCTGATTTGGTAAAGCCTAAGTTGATTGAAGAATGTCCGGTTAATTTTGAATGCAAGGTTTTAGAAGTAAAATCTTTGGGTGATCAGGGAGGAGCTGGAAATCTTGTGATATGCGAAGTTCAGAAGATTCATATCAGAGAAGAGTACCTGAACGAAGCCGGAAATCTGGATCAGAAAAAACTCGATATGGTAGCCCGCCTGGGAGGCAACTGGTATTCCCGAAGCAATGAAAACAGTCTTTTTGAAGTACCAAAACCTCTTGTCACAAAGGGTATCGGCTTTGATCAGCTGCCTGAGCCTGTTAAATACAGTAAGGTTTTCACAGGAAATGACCTCGGAATGCTTGCCAATGTAGAAATATTGCCCGCAGGAGACTTTCATGCAGATGAAAATATTCATGAGGAAGCACAGAAGCTATTATTGAAAAGTAAGGTGGAAGAAGCCTGGATATTACTAACGATAAAATAAAGAAAGCCTGAGATTTCAGGCTTTCTTATTTAGAGAAAAGAAGATTCTTCTTCTCTTTATTTTGCTTTCAATGTTTCTGAAACCGTTATTTTTCCTTTTTCGGCAAAATCGCTTACTTTTCCGTTTTTATCAATCGCCACATTCAGGTTATCATTTTTTGCATCATAATAGATGGAGGTAGAATATCCCGGACAGTCATGTTGCTTACAACCGTTCAGTTTATAGATTCCGTTCTCTGAAACAATAGGGCTTTCCACATTAAAGAATTTTACCATTTCATCGTATTGAGGTCCTACAACTTTTTTCAATCTTTCGGTCAGGTTTTTGTCTTCAAATAGTTTAATATCATGTGGATATTTACCAACATTTTTAGTAATAATATTGTCCGTAGGAGTAGTAGCCTGTGAAGGTACAGCTACTGAGTCTGTCTTTGGAACTCCTGTAGAATCTTTAGGCATTACGGTCGCTAAAGTATCTCTGCTTACTGAAGATTCTGTTTTAGTTTCTTTTTTACAAGAAACAGCTGCTGTCAATAATGATAAGGCGAAGGCGCCTGCAATAAGTTTTTTCATAATTAATTTATATGGTGGTTAGTATCATAACGGGATTTATGATATATTATTTATGATATTGAGCGTATTACATTTTTTCTTTTATAAATTCAATACATTTTTCCACTGCAGTATTCAGATCTTTTGGCAAGCCATTCTCTGTCCAGGGTTCTTTAGCTCCGAAGGTATGATTGGCGTTTTCCATAAGAAACAGTTCAGAATTCGGATGGAGCAGGTGAAGATGCTCTGCCTGTTTTACCTCTATGGCTTCATCCTGAGTGCCATGAATAATCAACATATGAGCTTTAGCCATTTCTGTGGCTCTTTCCACATCAAAACGAAGTACATTTTGCTCAAAATCTTCATAAAACTGGTAATAATGAGGCATTTCCTGCTTTGTACGTCCATTCAATACATAATAAACTCCTTGCTGCTTCCAGCTCTCTAATGCTTCACCGTTAGGAAAACGTTCCAGAGTATCTACACTGGCCAGGGTAATAAGTCCATTGATCCTTTCATCTTCAAATGTTTTAATAATAGAAATTCCGCCTCCTCTGCTGTGTCCAATCAGAATTATTTTCTGAGCATCCACCTGGGGCTCTTTGATAAAATGATCAATTACCACACCAAGATCGGAAAGTTCCTTGGAGTAATTATTATTTCCAAATGCCTCCAGATCGGCAAAATTATGGGGATCCTCAACTGTTGTTCCATTGTGAGAAAAGTTGAATTTTACAAAGAAAAAGCCAGCTTTAGCAAACTTTTCAGCCATTAGATCCCATGCTCCCCAATCCTTATAGCCTTTATAGCCATGAACAAATATCACTAACGGAAGTTTCTTTTCGGCATTTATGTAAAAAGCATCCGCAAGAAAACTTCTTGTTTCAGTATTTTCCAAATGTATATTCTTTTTGATAGTAAGATCCATACAGTAAGACAATTAATTTTAATCGAAATTATGAAAAAAACTATTAAAAAATAACCTTATTTTTGCGGCATGCAGGATTTAAGAACGGTAACCGTCACGCGTTACATTCTGCCACTAAGAGAAGGAGGTTCACTACCTGCTCTGGCAGAAGCTGATGATGATTTCAAATATGTTTTAAAATTCCGGGGCGCAGGCCATGGAGTTAAGATGCTGATTTCTGAATTGTTGGGAGGCAAAATTACGGAAGCTTTAGGGCTCAAAATCCCTGAGCTCGTTTTTGTAAATCTTGATGCAGACTTTGGCAGAACAGAAGCTGATGAAGAGATCCAGGATCTGCTCAAATTTTCTGAAGGCCTAAATCTGGGACTGCATTATCTTTCAGGATCTATTACCTATGATCCGGGAGTATCTGTAGACCCTCTTCTGGCTTCAAAAATTGTTTGGCTGGATGCTTTTATTACCAATATTGACCGTACTTTTAAAAATACCAACATGCTGATGTGGAATAAAGAACTCTGGATAATTGACAACGGAGCCTCATTCTATTTCCACCATTCATGGCAGAATTTCGATACAGCAGCAAAAACACCATTCAAATATGTGAAAGACCATGTATTGCTTCCGAAAGCAAAAAAACTGGATGAAGCTGACCAGTTTGCTCACAGCATATTAAATGACAGCCTTTTCAGAGAAATTGTCAACGCAATCCCTGAAGACTGGTTACATTGGAATGACGCTGATGAAACACCCGATGAAATCCGTGAGATCTATTTTCAGTTTATGAAAACCAGATTAGAAAATTCTCAAATCTTTGTAAACGAAGCCAAAAATGCAAGAGGATAAAATATATGAATATGCGGTAATACGCTTAGTACCGAAAGTTGAAAGAGAGGAATTTTTCAATATTGGGCTCGTCATGTTTTCAAAAAAAGAAAAATTTATCCGCGTAGCATTCCATTTGTGCCCTGATAAGTTTAAGCTGATGCACAGTAAACTGGATTATGAGGATATCATTCAGAACCTTGAAAGCTTTCAGAAAATTGCTGAAGGAAATAAAGAAGGAGGTCCTATTGCTATGCTTGATATCCCCGAACGCTTTCGCTGGCTAACGGCTGTACGAAGTGCTGTTGTTCAAACTTCAAGACCTCATCCCGGAAAATCAAAAGATCTGAATACTACCTTTGGTAAACTTTTTGAGGAGTTAGTAAAATAACACTTCTTCAAAAAATTTTACTATGAAATTAACGAATAACATATCAATTTACAGGTTTTTTACGAACCTGTTTTTTGTTTTGCTTTTAAGTTCTTCTCCTTTAATTTTTTCACAGTCATTTTCACAAGTCCCAACCAAGGCTGCACGGATAAAAAGCACCCTACTTCCTGAAATAGCCACAGTTTCCGAGAATATAGTTTACAAAACCGGTAAAAAGGGAACACCTGTGACTTTGGACCTTTATACTCCAAAGAATGCATCTATTGATAAGCTTCCGGTATTAATCTACGCTCACGGAGGTGGATGGATTGAAGGTGATAAAGTTGTCTATACTGACAATTATCTGGAAAATACGATTGTAAAACTGATGGCAAAGCAATATGCTGTTATCAGTATCAATTATACACTGCTGAATGAAAGCACTCATTTTCCTCTTCCACTGGATGATACCAAAGATGCCATAAGATGGGTAAGAAAGAATGCAGAAGAATATAATTTTGACACCCATAATATTGGCCTATTTGGCGCTTCAGCGGGAGCACACCTTTCTCTTCTCGCTGCTTATACTCCGGATAACACTTTTTTAGGAAGCCCGGATCTTTCATCCTATTCAGCCAAGGTAAATTATGTTGTAGATCATTATGGTCCTGCTGATCTGAACAAACTTTTTCATACCAGGCTGGGAGTTATTCCGGTTTCCATGATTGGAAGGATTTCAAAAAAAATTGTCAGTCTGCAGCAAAATCTGGTAAAAGGTCTTTCAGGATATGATATTAAAAAAGATCAGGATAGAGCCATAGATTATTTAAAAACTATTTCTCCTGTCACTTATGCTGAAAACGGTGTTCCTACCTTAATCGTTCAGGGAAATAAAGATAAAATCGTCCCTCTGAGCCAGTCTAAAAAGTTATATAGAAAACTCAAAAGGGCAAAAGTAGAAACATCCTTAATTATCATTGATAATGGCGTTCACAGTTTTTCCACTACAAATAAATCCGCCCTTGATAAGATGACAGATCAGATGGTAGATTTCATTATTTCACAGAAAAAATAATATATCTACGAAGCAAGCAATTTAGATACATAAGGACTGATAATCAAAACTATAAATTAAATAAAAAATTACAAAACAGTAAATTTGCTAAATTAGTATACATATCATTACTTTTTATACTTAAAATAATTAACTTGGCTGATATTTGAATTATTAATAATAAAATAGGATTCAGATTTAATTATTCACTAAAAAAAACAAAATGATATGAATTTCCTGAACAATATCAATGCGCTTACGCTCATATTTGCATCAGTTCTAATTTTTGCTATAGCTTACCGTGTTTATGGCATCTTTATCGCCAACAAAGTGCTTCGTCTTAATGACCAGCATACGACCCCGGCTGTTGAGTTTGCAGACGGAAAAGATTATGTCGCTACGAATAAAAATGTGCTTTTCGGGCATCACTTTGCGGCTATTGCTGCTGCAGGCCCTCTGGTAGGCCCTGTTCTGGCTGCACAGTTTGGCTATTTGCCCGGTGCCTTATGGATCTTAATTGGCTGTGTATTGGGAGGTGGTGTACATGATATGGTGGTATTATTCGCTTCTGTAAGACATAAAGGACAAAGTCTTGCTACCATAGCATCCAAAGAAATCGGTAAAGCAACCGGTACCGTAGCGGGATTTGCCATCTTATTTATATTGATCCTGACCCTGGCAGGTTTATCTCTGGCATGCATCAATGCCATGCATGAAGCTTCCTGGTCTCTGTTTACAGTGGTCATCACCATGCCTATTGCGGTTATTATGGGGCTTATCATGCGTTATAAAAAGAACAGCGTTCTTTTTGCCAGTATTTTAGGCGGTATTCTTTTAATTGCCGGAATTATTGGTGGACACAGCCTGATGCAGAATCCCACTATGAATAATTTATTTTCGTGGGATATCAAAACCATCTCCATAGCTATTCCTTTATATGGTTTTTTAGCTTCTGTATTGCCTGTCTGGTTATTATTGGTTCCCCGCGATTATCTTTCTACGTATTTAAAAATAGGAACAATCATTATGCTGGCTATAGGAGTCATTGTCATTCATCCTACAGTACAGATGCCGGCACTTACCGCCTTTGTAAATGGAGGAGGCCCTGTCATTGGCGGTCCCGTACTTCCATTTATTTTTATTGTGATTGCCTGTGGTGCTATTTCGGGGTTTCATGCCGTAATTGCTACGGGAACAACTCCCAAGATGCTTAATAAAGAAAGGGAAATTCTCTTTGTAGGCTATGGTGCCATGCTTGTAGAAGGCTTTGTGGCCTTAATGGCTCTCATTGCTGCATGTACATTAATGCCGGGAGATTATTTTGCCATCAACACCCCAAAAGAATCATATGATGCTTTTCTTGCAGCACATCCTGCCTTACATGGAATAGATATTGATTATTATTCTCAAAAGATTGGTATTGATCTTCATGGCAGAACCGGCGGGGCCGTATCACTTGCCGTAGGAATGGCTCACATATTCAATAAGATCCCTTATATGGACCAATTAACCGCATACTGGTATAATTTTGCCATTATGTTTGAAGCCGTATTTATCCTGACAGCCATTGATGCCGGAACAAGAGTAGGGCGTTTCTTTTTACAGGAAATGCTGGGTTCTGTGATTCCAAAATTCAATGATAAAAACTGGGTTCCCGGAATTATCATCAGCAGTCTTCTTTTCACTTTTGCATGGGGATATCTGGTATACACAGGAAATGTAAGCAGTATCTGGCCACTATTCGGAATCAGCAATCAATTACTTGCCGCCTGCGGATTGATTGTCTGCACCACTATGCTGATCAGGATGAACAGAGGAAAATATGCTTTATGCTCGGCTATTCCCGGTGTTTTTATGGCCGGAATTACTTTCTGGGCCGGCTATATTCAGGTTGCTACCATTTATATTCCAAAAGAACAGTATTTATTGGCTGCTTTAGCGGTAACAGCTATGGTACTGATGCTTATTGTTTTTATCGGAGCTTTTATAAAATGGTATGAGCTCTTAAAAATCAATACAACGAAAACGGATTTTTATGGAGAACAGGTAAAGGAACTTGTGGAAAGATAAAATTACGGGGAAGGTTTTTTGCCCGGTGTGATAATTTTTATACATTTGTTTTGCTTTAGGGGTATTCTGAAAAAGAATTGAGAGAGTCCCTTTGAACCTGATACGGCTTACACCGACGTAGGGAAAAGCAAAATTACTTGATCTACTCATGTGGTTTTTGTTTTGGATTTTTCCTAAAGCTATTTTTATTTTAATGATAACAATGGAAAAAATACTTTGGCAGCAAGTTCAGCTTGTAAAACAAAAATCTCCCCTGGTTCACAACATCACCAATTATGTAGTCATGAACAATACAGCCAATGCCCTTTTGGCTGTTGGAGCCTCTCCCATTATGGCACATGCCCGATCTGAAATCAAAGAAATGATTGGTATTGCCCATTCGGTGGTGATCAATATAGGCACTTTAGATGAATACTGGTCAGAGTCTATGCTTCTGGCCGCTGAAACAGCGCATTCAGCAGATAAACCCTGGGTTTTGGACCCTGTAGGTGCGGGAGCAAACTCTTTCCGTGATCAGGTTTTACAACAACTCTTACAATTTCAGCCTACTGTTATCAGAGGAAATGCTTCAGAGATTATTGCACTGGCCCAAGCTAATACCACTGTTACTAAAGGGGCAGACAGTACTGCACAAAGTAATGAAGCGGTTCATGCTGCCCAAATACTGATGCAGCGCTGCCATTCAATAGTCTGTGTTTCCGGTGAGACGGATATTATTATAGGTCCGCAACAAAGTTTTTTTATTAAAAACGGGCATCCACTTATGACTAAAGTAACAGGTCTTGGGTGTTCTGCTACAGCATTAACAGGTGCGTTTATAGGCAGTGTGGAAGATAAAACACTTGGTGTTGCTGCAGCAATGGCAGTAATAGGCATTGCCGGAGAACTGGCTGCTCAGCAAAGTAAAGGTCCCGGAAGTCTCCAGGTCAATCTGATTGATAAACTGTACAATATGACAGAAGAAGAATTCATCCAAAACCTAAAGATAGAACAAAAATGAGCCTGCATCCTTTTCCCTATCAGCTGTATCTGGTGATTTCTGAAGCCGATTGCATTGGAAAAAACTTTCTGGAAGTTGCCGAACAAGCCATTCTGGGCGGAGTGGACATTATCCAGCTCAGAGAAAAAAACGACAGTACCGCCCTGTTTCTTCAAAAAGCCGGAAAGCTTATCGAAATTACAGAAAAGTATGGTATTCCCCTTATTATTAATGATCATTTAGAAGTTGCTGAAAAAGTAAATTCAGCAGGTATTCATGTTGGGAACAATGATACTGCCCCCACCTTTTTAAGACAACAGCCTTCTATCCAAAATAAAATCATTGGATATTCTATTGAACACCTGGCTCAGCTTGAAAATAAACAGACGTTGGTTTCTGATTATCTTGGTATAAGCCCTGTATTTAAAACAAATACCAAAACAGATACCGTTACAGAATGGGGTCTTGAAGGTGTTGCAAAAATCCGGCAGCTTACAGAAAAACCTCTGGTCGCCATAGGCAGTATACATCTTGGAAATGCAAAGGAAGTTCTCAACGCGGGAGCAGACTGCCTTGCAGTAGTTTCCGCAATATGTGGTGCTGCAGATCCTCAAAAGGCAGCATATGAATTAAAAAATGAAATTTTAAAATGAAAAAATACAAATACCCATCCGTATTGACCATTGCAGGTTTTGACGGAAGTGGTGGCGCAGGTATTCAGGCAGATATCAAAACAGCTTCTGCTTTAGGATGCTTTTCCACCTCAGTATTAACGGCCCTGCCTGTACAAAACACGCAGGGAGTAAGGACCATATATCCTGTTCCTGTGGAAGCAGTAGCCGATCAGATCAAAGCGATTCTGGATGATATTTTTCCCGATGCCATTAAAATAGGGATGGTTCATACTCCACAATTGGTTGAGACTATTGTTTCTACATTATCACAGTATAAAAGAATCCCCATTGTATTTGACCCGGTGATGGTTGCTACCAGCGGCCACAGGCTTATTGAGGAGAAAACCATCACAGCGATCACAGAAGAACTATTTCCTATTGCTGACCTCGTTACCCCCAATATGGATGAAGCAGCAATTTTAGCCGGCATGAAAGTCGAAACGCTGGAAGATTTATACGCTGCAGGTGAAAAAATAAAACAATTAGGCTGTAAGAGCATACTTCTCAAAGGTGGCCATCAGGAAACCTCATCCATTACTTCCTTACTTTATGATGAACATTGGCAATACCACAGTTTTGAAACGCTGAAGCTCAATACCAATAATACCCATGGTTCCGGCTGTACGCTTTCTTCTGCCATAGCTGCTTATCTGGCTCAGGGAAAAAGCTTATATGATTCTGTTTCTTTAGGCCAGAAGTATGTTTATGAGGCTATAAAAAATGGCATAGATGTACAGACAGGACATGGAAACGGTCCTCTTAATCACTTTTTTAATCCTCAAAAACTCATCAAAAATGAAATGGTCTGAACAAACCTGGCAGACAATAGCAGAATATTACCAGTCTATTCTTAGCATGCCCTTTATCAAAGAATTGTCAGAAGGTTCCTTACCTCAGGAAAAGTTCCGTTTTTATATGGCTCAGGATTCATTATACCTTGAACATTTCGGCAGGACCCTTTCCCTGATTGCTGCAAAAATCCCGGATCTCCAGGATGTTCTTGCTTATATGCGGTTTGCTGAAAATGCTATTGTAGTGGAAAATGCACTGCACGAATCTTATTTTAAAGATTTCGGACTTACAGATAAAGGTGTCTTACAGCCTGCCTGCCATCATTACATCCATTTTCTGAGAAGCACTGCAGCTTTAGAATCTGTAGAAATTGCCATTGCCGCTGTACTTCCTTGTTTCTGGATTTATAGAGAGGTTGGAAATTATATTTATCAAAACCATACTACCGTCAATAATCCTTATGAACAATGGATTGCCACCTATTCCGGAGAAGAATTTTCTGCTGCCGTAGACCAGGCTATTTCCATTTGTGATATAATAGCAGAAAAAACCACTGAGGAAACACGAAAAAAAATGACAGAAGCTTTTATAACCGCCTCCAGAATGGAATATCATTTCTGGGAAGCAGCTTATGAATTAAAAACATGGAAATAATTCCGTAAACAAACCGGAATTTCAAAACATAACAAAGAGCCTGTTTAGCTATGTAAACAGGCTCCTGAAAAGAAGAGAGTGCATCTTTTGATCAAGCACTTAGCTCTTTAGATAAGTCCCCAATTATTAAGACCCCGAAACACTTCAAATTGCTGAGTATCTGTATTATATTTTACATCTCCCAAAAATCCATGATATTTTCTTGTAGCAGTCGTATGGCTGCCGTTGATTGTAACCAGTTCCTGGTTGGAAACATTACCGACTACATTATTTAAAATATTATCATTGCCAAAATCAAATCCTTTAATATTGGGTATTGCTGCACGGAAAGCGACCTGAAGCGAATCTGTTGAGTTAAATATATTGGTTGATATCCTTACATTATTACAATATGGAGTAGCCGTAGACGGATCATCCACAAACGGATCAGTATCAATAGAATGATACTTAAATTTCAACACATTATTCTGAATGATCACATTCTCATTTTGTGAAACCAGACATATATTTCTGTACTGAACACTTTCCAGCGTATTACCTTCGATAAGAACATTTCTGGTATCCTTACCTCCACACATAATATTTTCGTGGTATATTTTATCAATCTTGGAATAATTGTTTATTATTTTCACATCATCTGACCAGCCTATATTTGCTAAAACATATTGTCCGTCTTTTTCCACAGGAGACGTTTTTTGAAGAGTTACATTCTTTACTCTTTTTTCTCCGGTAAGTCTTAAAGCCAGTAAGCATTTCACCTTGTTATTAAAGCAATAAACATCCTCAATCAGCCCATATCCAGCCTCCAGGTTAATAGCACGACCATTAGCTTCAGAACATATCAATACATTATTTGTAATGCTTATACCTTTTAAGCCATCCAGAACTCCTAAACAGGATATAGCATTGTCACAAGCCGGGGCATATACATAGTTTTTATCTACAAAGATATTTCGCATTAGCTGTCCAGGATCTTCCCATTTATCCATTTCCAGGTCAATAGCAGCAACAAAATTCTTTGCTTTTTCCATATGATTGCGTTCAATATTAATATCTACACCGGAAATTACTGCTACATTAGCTCTGAGGGGATTAAGCAATACATTATCGTAAACCTGGATATTTTTACAATAAAGTTGCAGTGGCTGTACACCGTCTATTGTATGCCAATATATCTGAATGCAATCTCCAAGAGCATTTTCAATTGTATTATTGAATATCTTTACATTATTGGATGATACAACCACAATAGGAGCCTGTTGCTGGCTCCCCTCATGTACACCATTCCATGCGCCATCAAGATGAAAACCGCTGATCTCCATATAATCGCTACATATTTTATTGGCAACATAAAATATACTGTATCTGAAATATTCATCAGGATTTGGAGCAAAAGCATTGATCTCATCAGTTACTTTTAACTTGGGAAAGCCATGACCTGTAGCAGAGTTAAATAACCTTACCTTACTTTTAACCAGATAATAAGTTTCTGAATTTGGAGCTGGGTTTGGATTAAGATTACGTATATATAATGGCAACTTTAGATTGGCAGCCTCCTGAAATTTTGGAGCATTATCTGTCACATTATCCTGCTTTGCTCCAAAATAGGACACATCAACTTCTGTAGTAAATTGATGAAATAATCTAATAGTTCCTGACGTCACTAAACTTCCTTTGTTATCAGGAGCAGTGCTCGCAGATAAATAATAATTAATAGGAGCAGGTGTATCTCCTTTAATATAGTATCCACTAAGCCTAATTCCTTTATAAAATTTCATTTTTAATAAAAGGATTTCAGTATCTGTCAGATTACACATCTCATCCATGGTATCTTTTTCCAGATATTCATTTCCATGAGAATAAATTCTTACATAATAATCATTTCCCTTTTTCCTGTAGATTACATTATCTGCTTTAGAGTCATCCATCAGGGTGTTATCATACCAATGTGTAATTTTTTTAAAATTCACATTTTCATAGGTGCTGCTGTCTACCAACTGAATAAGATCATCATTTGGGAAACTACTAACTGGAGCAAAAAAATCTTCTGTAAAAATCATAAATATTATTTGTTTAAGGTTTACAGAACTAAGGTAATAGCTGGTTACGACAGAACTTGACGCATTTCAATTAATTTCAACAGGTTAGTAGATTTCAAGAAAGGATTTTGAGTTGAATCAATGGTTAAAATCTCCACAATCTATAATAAAAAAGACTGCTCATTTTCAGAACAGTCTTCCTTCAAAATTTTATAACCATTAAAAATTAAAATTAAGTCTTGTAAAAACATATCTCCCGTTCTGCCCAAACTGAGAAGTAGAACGTGAATAAATAAACTGGTCATTATTAGTAGACGCAGGAAGGTTTTTAGTAGGATAAATATCAAACAAATTGTTTACGCCGAGGGTCAGTCCAATGTTTTTGGTAAACTGATATGCCAGAGAAAGGTCCGTAATAATTTTGTCTCCAATCTGCTGATGCTCATTAAAATCAATAATTCCGTCTCCGTTGGCATCAATAATATCTGCTCCCGTTACTTTTCCGAAATACGTATTTCTAAGATAGAAGCTCGCATTCTTCCATGAAAGGGTATGAGAAAGACTGGCTTTTACTCTCGGTACGGCTTCTTCCAGATATACTCTGGATTTTTCTGAGAAATACACTTTTTCAAGCTTTGGAGACTGTAGAAGTCCTGATGAATGGATGTCTCCTACCTGTTTAGTTTGGCTAAGATTGACTGCAAAGCTGTTATCCAGTTTTAATCCTGAAAATCTGACATTATGCGAAATAACCACATCCACCCCTTTGGTTTCCGTATCAATAGCATTGGTAAAAAGCTGAGCTCCGTTAATACCTAACTCATCATAGACTTTTTGTGCTGCGGCAGGTACATCTGCTCTTAAAAACTGGTCTGTAAGAATAATTCTGTTGTCTATTCTCGTAAAGTATCCGTCTGCTGTAAATGTTAAACTAACAGATGGAATTTTATAGGTAAATCCGACACTTGCAGATTTTGAGGTTTCCTGTTTCAGTTTCGGGATTTCCAATAATCCTGCTACCGCCGAATCATTACTGAAAGTTCCTACTTCCAGCAGTTGATTGTTTGTAAATAAAGTAGAGGTTACATTATAATAAATCTGGTGAATAGAAGGTGCTCTGAATCCTGTAGACCCGGCAAGCCTTACATTGAAATTAGGGGCCACCTTTATTCTTGAAGCCAGTTTATAATTAAAAGTAGATCCGAAATCCGAATAGTTTTCATATCGCGCAGCTGCATCCACCAATAACCAATTGGTAAAATTAAATTCCACATCTGCATAAGCGGCTACAGACTGTCTGTTTTTATCTACTGCATTGGCCGGTTTAAATCCGCTAAATACCTGTGAGCCTCCGGGAAGCGCAGCTCCAAAGAAGTCCGTAGGCCTTTGAGAATTTCCCGTCCATACATTTCCTGAAGTATCATATGTAGCATAGGAAGCTTCCTCCCCTGCTGTTATTTTAAAATTTTCATACCGGTGTTCTGCTCCAAATGCAACATTAATTCCTTCCCAGACATCATATTTTTTTGAAAAATCCAGATTAAGGGTATTTTGTGAAAACTTCAATCCTCCGGCCTTAAATTCATTGGGTGATGCAAAGCGTAAAGACGTATTTCCGGTATTCTGAATGGTATAAGTAAATGAATTCTGTCCGAAAGTATTACTGAAATCAATATTCCAGCCATCCCACTTCCCTTTGATCCCTGCAGCCAGTGAAATATCCTGGATATCTGTTCCAATCTGAGGCAGATAACCGTTAGCAGATAGCCCTGTAAAGGTTCTGCTTTGGTTAGGTTTTCTGTAAAACCCTCCGGAAGTACCATGTCTTAAGCTATATCCCCCGAAAGAATATACTTTCCAGTTATCATTGATGGGAACTTCCATATTGACAAAAAGCTGATGATTGTTCAGCTTAGACTGTCCTACCTGCATATTGAAATCCTTTCTTGTAAGTCCTCTGTAAGCCAGTTCCTGGTCGGTAACATCAAAATTCAATAAAGACTGAAGTCCTTTCTGAATAACATTTCCGTTTCCGTCTTTTATATCCTGGATGGTAGATGCTCCCTGAATTGCAGCCTGCTGATCGGCAGTAAAGTAGTTTACCCCCTGAGCATACTGATGAATAGAGTTGATGATCTGTTGTGAATTCGGGGTGCTATTGATATTATTAAAAAGAGAAGAAAGGTTAACCCCATTATTTAAGGCACGCTGCTCAATGGCATTATAGGCATTATAAATAGCTCCGCTTTCTGCACCGGCCCTTGAAGTAGGTTCTCTGAACTGAGAAGACCAGGTAATATTAAAAAAACCACCTTTTGTTCCTATTTTATTACCGTAATTCAAATCCACCTGAACATTCTGACCGTCAAAATTTCCGGTATGGTCATTGGCTGTAGGAGTCAAATTTCCTCCGTAGCTCAACTGACCTGTTAACTTTCCGGTATCTTTTTTAAGCTCCAGATTGATAACTCCGGCAATAGCATCTGAGCCATACTGGGCAGCAGCACCATCTCTCAAAACTTCAATTCTGTTGAGGGCAAAGGCCGGAATAGCGTTCAAATCTGTTCCCACTGTTCCTCTTCCGGGTGTTCCGTTTACATTAACTAAGGCTGAAGTATGTCTTCTTTTTCCATTAACCAATACCAATACCTGATCCGGTCCTAATCCTCTCAACTGGGCTGGATCCAGGTGATCTGTCCCATCCGAATTGGTTTGAATAGTAGAAGTAAAAGAAGGAGCCAGTGCGTTCAAAATCTGCCCTATTCCGGATTGTGGAAGAATTGCAGAAGATTCTTTGATATTGAATACATCCACGGGAACCGGGCTGTCTACCTTTGATCTTGCTCCGGCACGTGAACCTAAAATTACAACCTCTTCTACATTATTCGTTTGTATGGTGTCTTTATGTACTTTTATACTGTCTTTTTCCTGGCCATAAGCATAGGTTCCCAGAAAAAATAAAACAGAAGCAGAAAAAATAGTTTTTTTATTTTTCATATAGTTTAGAATTTGATTGAGCATTTATGTTTTTACAGGGTGCAAATGTAAAATATATTCATTAGTCCACAAAATTTATAGACTTTGTTTTTATAAAAAATAATTATCGTTTCTTTCTATCCCTTATTAAAGTTAGATAAATTTCAAGTGATTTTAATAAAAAAAGTGACATTCGATAGGGATAGGCTTTTAGTCCAAACATAAGCCGGTATAATTATCTTGTGTACGTTGCCATTCTTAAGTTTAGGCTAAAGCCCTATTGGAAAATCTTTTTTTGTAAATGGCTAAAGCCCATTTCTACTGAATAAAGTCTTGTATTAACAACAAAAAAACAGACTCAAAATTGAATCTGTTTTTCTGTATCGATATTACTATGACTTCTAAATCTTAGTCAGTTTAGCATATTTCAGAATCAGGTTTTTCTCTCCTTCATGGATGAAAACAACTTTGGCCTTGATATTCTGAGGATCTGTTCCATCTAAGAAAGTCACCTGTCCGATTCCGAAACGGTCATGTCTCACTTTATCTCCTACTTCAATATCCTGAGAAGAAGCCCCACTCGGATTGATAATTTTAGCGGTACTTACAGGTTTCAGCTTTCTTACTTCCGGCTCCGGCTGTGACTGATCTCCTTTGGCAATTGTCTTTTTCTCAACTTTTTTGAAAGTCTTTTGCTCTGAAGGGTGTTCATCAAAAATATTGGATCTCACCCCGGAATTATTAATAAATCTTTTTTCCATCGCCGGATTAATGAACTCGATAAATTCTTCATCTATCTCACTCAAAAACCTCGAAGGCTCTGCATCTGTAATTTTACCCCATTGAAAACGGGAAACCGCATAAGAGAAAAACACCTGTTTTTCAGCTCTTGTCAGCGCTACATAAAATAGTCGTCTCTCTTCTTCCAGATCCTCGCGGGTGGCAGAACTCATAAAGCTTGGGAAAAGGTTTTCTTCAAGCCCCACCAGATGAACTACCGGGAACTCAAGTCCTTTTGAAAGATGAATGGTCATTAAAGAAACCATATCATCACCCAGGTTTTTATCCTGTGTATCTGCAGAAAGAGCAATATTTTCAAGGAAATTAGGAAGACTTGGGTCTCCATCCTCAAGCTGCATCTGCTCTTCAATGAATCCCTGCATTGAGTTCATTAATTCCTGAACGTTTTCTACCCTGGAAATTCCTTCCGGAGTCTGATCATCTTTTAAGAATTTAATTAAGCCGCTTCGCTTCGCTACTTCCATAGCTACACTATAAGCAGTTTCAGTTTTCAATAACACCTGAAATGCTTTGATCATAGACCAAAAGTCATTCAGCTTGTTTAAAACACCGTTATTTAACCCCAGTTGAGGAGCATACATCGGAAGGTTATCCAATACTTTTGAAACAGAAACATTTTGAGCATCTGCAAAGACAATCAGTTTATTCTGTGTTGTTTCCCCTATACCTCTTGCCGGATAATTGATAATTCTCATCAGCGCTTCAGAGTCATTTTCATTGACCAAAAGACGCAGGTATCCGATAAGGTCTTTCACTTCTTTCCTTTGGTAGAAAGAAAGACCACCATATACTTTATAAGGAATATTTTTACGTCTCAAAGCATCTTCAAATGCTCTTGTCTGGGAGTTTGTTCTGTATAAAATAGCAAAATCGCTGTATTTTCTCTGGTCACGGTTCCGAAGTTCCCAAATATTTCCGGCCACAAAATTGGCTTCATCAGCGTCAGAAAGTGAGCGATAAATTTTGATCTTATCCCCTTCTTCATTATCACTGAAAACATTTTTCTTAAACTGCTGAAGGTTTTTTGCAATCACTACATTGGCAGCATTTACAATCGTTTGGGTTGAACGGTAATTCTGTTCCAGAGAAACCGTTA
The DNA here is from genome assembly GCF_024586575.1 of Chryseobacterium sp. WG23. Taxonomy (NCBI): domain Bacteria; kingdom Pseudomonadati; phylum Bacteroidota; class Flavobacteriia; order Flavobacteriales; family Weeksellaceae; genus Chryseobacterium; species Chryseobacterium sp. WG23. The sequence continues at coordinate 160,806 of NZ_JALCZE010000012.1, read as the reverse complement.
CTGCATCCGGATAATCTTTTTTAAAGTTTAGGATATTGTAAATATTGGCACCACGGAAAGAATAAATAGACTGAGCATCATCTCCCACCACACAGATATTCTCAAATTTTGAAGCCAGTGCTTTTACAATAAGATACTGAGAATGGTTGGTATCCTGGTACTCATCTACCAAAATATATCTGAATCTATCCTGATATTTCGCAAGAATCTCCGGAAAACGGGTTAATAATTCATTGGTTTTTAAAAGCAGATCATCAAAATCCATAGCTCCGTTTCTATAGCATGCATCCACATATCTCTGATAGATCTGTCCGATAAATTTCATATTGGCCTTTTCATCCGCTTCCATCAGTTCTGGATTATTGAAATAGGCTTTTACCGTAATCAGGTTATTTTTATAGGTAGAGATTCTTGCCTGAACTTTCTTAGGTTTATAAAGATCAGCATCGATATTCATATCCTTCAAAACCTTTTTGATGACGTTCAAAGCATCCTGCTGATCATAAATAGTGAAGTTGGAAGGGTAACCAAGGTAATGCGCCTCTATTCTTAAAATTCTTGCAAAAACCGAGTGAAAAGTTCCCATCCAAAGGCTTCTTGCATTACTGTCTCCCACCACCTTTGCAATACGGTCTTTCATCTCGCGTGCCGCTTTGTTGGTAAAGGTAAGAGCCAGGATATTGAAAGGGTCCACTCCATTATTAATTAAATGGGCAATACGCATAGTAAGTACACGTGTTTTCCCGGAACCGGCTCCCGCAAGCACCATCAGAGGGCCTTGTAAAGAGGTAACGGCTTCATATTGTGATTCATTGAGTCCTTTCAGGTAATCCATACTGCAAAAAAAATTTGGGAGTACAAAATTAATGTATTCGGAGGAGAATTCAAACTTTGATTAGAGAAGTTAGAAATTATAAGATCCGGAGTAGAGATAAGAGGCCTTGAGACAAGAGATTTTGAGATTAAGAGACTAAGAGACTTGAGACGCAGAGATCTGAGATCTGAGATCTGAGACAGCACTGCACATCAGTAATCAAGGTAAACGAATTAACTATGCATAATTTACTTATACTTTTTCACTTTTACCCCTCCTTCTGTAACATTTAATTCACTTTTCCTACTAATTGATAAAACAATTTCTAACTTTATGAAAAAGCGATTTCTCTCTGCTGCTGCCGTAGCTTTCTTCGGAATGATACTGAATGCTCAGCAAATCAAATTCGAAGAGTATGATCTTCCGAACGGTCTTCATGTAATTCTTCACCAGGATAATTCTGCGCCGGTAGTTACTACAGGGGTTATGTATCACGTGGGAGCAAAGGATGAAGTGAAGGGCAGAACCGGTTTTGCACACTTCTTTGAACACCTTTTATTTGAAGGAACTCCCAACATCAAAAGAGGTGAATGGTTTAAGATCGTTTCTTCAAACGGAGGACAGAACAATGCCAATACAACCAACGACAGAACGTATTACTACGAAACCTTCCCTTCCAACAACGAACAGCTAGGTCTTTGGATGGAATCAGAAAGAATGCGTGCTTCAGTGATCAATCAAATTGGAGTAGATACCCAGAGAGAGGTGGTAAAAGAGGAAAAAAGAATGAGAATGGATAACCAGCCCTATGGAAATCTTTTCCCGACTATTCAGAAGAATCTTTTTACCAATCACCCATACAACTGGCCTACCATTGGTTCTATGGATGATCTTAATGCGGCAAAGCTTGAAGAATTCCAGGCATTTTATAAAAAATACTATGTTCCCAACAATGCTACATTAGTGGTGGCGGGAGATATCAAACCTGAACAAACAAAAAAATGGATTCAGGAATATTACGGAGGTATTCCCAAAGGAACTCTTTATCCAAAAGATTTCCCTAAAGATGCTCCTATCACTCAGGAAAAAGAAGTGACAGCAACTGATCCCAACATCCAGCTTCCGGCCTATGTTTTTGCATACAGAACACCGGCCAACAAAGAAAAAGATGCTTATGTATTAGATATGCTTTCTTCTTATTTAAGCAGTGGAAAATCATCTGTTTTATACAAAAAATTAGTAGATCAGGATAAAAAAGCTCTTCAGGTAGCTGCTTTTAACCAGGGACTTGAAGATTACAGTATTTTCGCATTCTTTGCTATTCCGATGGGGCAGACTACCAAACAGACTTTACAGGCTGATATTGATGCAGAGATTAAAAAGCTTCAGACGACTTTAATTTCTGATGAAGATTATCAAAAGCTTCAGAACCAGTTTGAAAATCAGTTTGTCAACCAGAACTCAAGCATTCAGGGAATAGCTGCATCTTTAGCTACCAATCATGTATTGATGGGAAATACCAATCTTATCAATAAGGAAATAGACATTTACAGATCTATCAGCAAACAAGATCTTCAAAATGCAGCTAAAAAATATCTGAATTCCAATCAAAGAATCATTATCAACTACGTTCCTGAGAAAAAATAATTTACCCATGAAAAAGCAATTTACCTATATAGCAGCGGCATTTTTATTTGCAGGAATGCTTTCTGCACAAAAAATTGATATTAATGCAATGCCAAAACCAGGGCCTACCCCTGCCATCAACATTGCCCAACCAAAAACCTTCCAGCTAAGCAACGGGCTTACCGTAATGGTGGTTGAAAACAACAAACTCCCAAGAGTTAATACAACTCTCTCTATGGACAGGCCTCCTTATTATGAAGGAAATATAGCTGGTGTAAGCCAACTTATGGCAGAGCAGCTTGACAATGGAACCACGAATCTAAGTAAGGATGAGTTTAACAAAAAAGTGGACTTTCTGGGTGCTAATATCAACTTTAGCTCTACGGGAGCAGCTTCCAACTCGCTTTCAAAATATTTTCCGGAAGTATTGGGACTTATGGCTGATGCAATTGTTAATCCAAAATTCTCTGCCCAGGAAATTCAAAATGCAAAGGAGAGAATTATTGAAGGCTTAAAAGCTGATGAAAAAAACGCATCTTCTATTGCAGCAAAAGTATCCAACGCACTGACGTATGGAAAAAATACTTCAAGAGGAGAGTTTGAAACGGTAGAATCTATCAACAAGATCCAGCTTGCAGATGTACAAAATATTTACAACAAATATTACACTCCGGATAATGCGTATTTAGTGATTGTAGGAGATGTAAAATTTGATCAGGTGAAACCTTTGATTGAAAAGGCTTTTGGAAACTGGAAAAAATCGAATACTCAATTTGCAGCCTTAGAGCCGGCTTCCAACCTTTCCAAAACAGAAGTAAATGTGGTGGATGTTCCTTCCGCAGTACAGTCTGTACTATCGGTAAGCAACCTGAACAGTCTTAAAATGAAAGATCCTAATTACTTCCCTGCTACCATAGCCAACTATATTTTAGGTGGTGGTGGTGAGGCCAGGCTTTTCATGAACCTTAGAGAGAAAAACGGGTTTACCTATGGAGCTTACTCCAGCATGACTGCCAGCAAATATTCTCCGGAATTTTCAGCTGAAACCAGCGTAAGAAATGAGGTGACAGATAAAGCTGTAAAAGAATTAATGAATGAGCTTAATGCCATTTCTACCGTAAAGCCTGAAGAACTGGAAAATGCCAAAGCAAAGCTGAAAGGCTCATTCATCTTGTCTCTGGAAAAGCCTGAAACAATTGCAAGATTTGCCGTAAACCAAAAAGTTCAGAACCTTCCTTCAGATTTTTATACCAATTATTTAAAATCTATTGATAAAGTAACCGTTGCAGATGTTTCCAATGCTGTAAAAACAACAATTCTTCCCAACCAAAGCAGAATTTTCATTGCCGGTAAAGCATCGGATATTTCTGAAGGGCTTGAAAAATTAGGCTATCCTGTAAAATACTTCGATAAAGAAGCGAACCCTGTAGCAAAACCTGCGGCACAAAAAGTAGATACCAGTGTGACTATTGCTTCTGTAGCAGATAAATACATCAATGCAATCGGAGGTTTGGCAGCAGTTCAGAAAGTAACTTCCATTACAGCTGATGCCACTACCAAGCTTCAGGGAATGGACATGAGCATGAAGCTTATCCAGGCCAAGGGCGGAAAAATGGCTATGGACATGAAAATGATGGGCAATACCATTCAGAAAATTGTTTTTGACGGTAAAGACGGATATGCAGAAACACAGGGACAAAAAACTCCTTTAAATGACAAACAGAAAGCTACCATGACAGAACCGGAGCTTTTTCCGGAACTGACTTTTGCAAAATCCTCTGATTTTAAATTAGCAGGAATTGAAAAATATAACAATGAAGATTCCTACGTTATAAAAGGAGCCAAACAAACCTATTATTACAGTGTAAAAACAGGCTTAAAAACAGGAGAAATAAAAATGGGAGAAGGGGGTGCTATCCCAACCAGTTTTGCAGACTATAAAGATGTTTCAGGAGTAAAATTCCCATTTACAATTATCCAGAATATGGGAGGAATGGAAATCAATATGACTGTACAGTCCTATGTACTTAATCAGGCAAAGGATTCTGATTTTAAATAGAATTTTTAACGTATCAATATAAATGTATCAATAAAACGGCGGCGGCTTTGCTGCCGTTTTTATTTTTACCTGAATCTATATTCAAAAGAGAATAATAATCAAGCGCTTCTAAAACAGCATAAAATGTATGATAACTTCCCTGTTCCTTCTTTCAATCCTAAATTTTAAGCTTAAAAACATGGTCTGATCTCTAAACTTTTGCACTTGACTCATATTTACTGCCATCTTTTTTTGTTGTTCAGTAAAAAAAGGTTAAATTTGCCCATTCAAAAAGATATCAGAATTAATGGATACTATATTTACACTATTGATGGTTCTTATTATGATTGCCAGTGTTTTATTGGTGATTGTTGTTATGGCTCAAAATCCTAAAGGAGGAGGCCTTTCCAGTACATTCGGAGGTGCATCATCTGCACAGTTCGGAGTACAAAGAACCAATGATTTCATGGAAAAAGCTACATGGACTCTAGGCGGAACAATCATTGTTCTTATTCTTTTAAGTGTTGTGATTACCGGCAAACCGTCACAAGTGGCTCCCGCACAACAACCTGTAAAAAAGGAAGCTCCGGCTAAGCAATCAGCTCCAGCTTCTTCTACAACAACGACAGCTCCGGTTCAGGCTCCTGTAACCCCGGCTAAATAAGAAAGTAATTACTTTAGATAAAACAAAAGCAACTCAATTTGAGTTGCTTTTTTATTTTAGCTTGATCTTTTCAATCTGGTGCCGGAGTTTCAATCCTGCTTTTAAGAATGAATACTGTACAGGTTTTTCTTCTTTATAATATTTATCTATGAAAATCTGCATGGCACCATAAAACCTTTTCAGATATACATCATCTTTAATGGTACTTTCACCTTTATGATGAAGGATTGAAGCCTTTCCGTAATAATAGTTTACATACTTATTTCTCAACAATGTATAGCAAAGGTCTATATCCTCCCCATACATAAAGTAAGCCTCATCCAGTCCGCCAATCTTTTGGTACACTTCCCTCTTAATCAATAAAAAGGCACCCGTTATGACTTCCACTTCCGCAACGGCATACTCCTCAATATCGCTTCTGTAATAGGATTTTGAATTATTTTTCTTAAAATTAACAAACAGTTTTTCGAAAGAATTGAACATATCCGGTACCGAACGTTTACTTTCAGGCAGAAAATCGCCCTGAGCATCATGCATGCGCACCCCAAGGCATCCGAAATCAGATTTAGAATCTGCAAAATCCAGCAGCTCTCTCATATAAAAGCCTTCCAGTTCTGTATCAGGATTCAGAAGCAAGACATATTCTCCTTTCGCTACATTGATCGCCTGATTATTTGCTTTGGAGAATCCTCCGTTAATCTCTGAGGAAATAAAACTGACCATTGGAAAATCCGGAATAAGGTCTTTCCAGGAGGTGTCTTTAGAAGCATTATCCATAACAATAACCTCAAAATCTACGTCTTTTATATACTTTTGAATAGACAAAAGACAGCTTCTGAGTAATTGGGTAACATTGTAATTAACAATAATAACAGACAGCTTCATATTAATCCTTTTCGTTGTACGGCAACCTGTTGATAATAGATCTCCCCAATGAAATTTCATCGGCATATTCCAATTCATCTCCTACTGAAATTCCTCTTGCAATACTTGAAAAACTCACATTAAAACTTTTGAATTTTTTGTAAATATAATAAGCAGTGGTATCTCCTTCCATGGTGGCACTCAGGGCAAAAATAAATTCCTTAACCTTAGCTTCATTTAATTTTCTTTCAATACTTGGAATATTCAGCTGGTTGGGACCTACTCCTTCCATTGGAGAAATTTTTCCTCCCAGAATCAGATACTTTCCTGTATATTTTCCCGTATTTTCAATGGCTATCACGTCTCTTACATCTTCAACAATGCAGATCAATTCGCTGTTTCTCTTTTCATTGCTGCAAATCTCACAGATATCAAAGTCAGAAAAATTGTGACACTCCTTGCAGTACTTAATTTCATTAACAAGATTAATCAGCGAATTCCCAAGGCTCACGGCTCTTGAGTTCGGCTGCTTCAATAAATGTAATGCCAATCTTAAGGCTGTCTTTCTGCCGATCCCGGGTAAACCGGAAATCTCATCAACCGCCTTTGCCAGCACTTTACTTGGGTAATCCATAGTTACAAAAATAAGGATTATAGTTGAGGAAAGGTGATAATTTATCCGTAATAATTATGAATTATAGATGACTAAATTCAGGTTCCGCGGGGTAGAAAATGGAATAGAAAGATCAGAGAATAGCCAATATCCTTTGCTGTAGATTATTTTTTAAAATGTATAATGTATAATGTATAATGTATAATGTATAATTAATATTTGATATTCAAAAATTCTTTTTATTTACATCTGAGGTCTTTATTCTTGACTCTTGGCTCTTGATTCTTGGCTCTTGATTCTCAACTCTCAATTTCCGCACTCTAACATATACTCTTTTTACATTATACATCAAAACATAACTCTCCCCATACCTTATAACTCTAAAAAAACCTCTATATTTGCGGCCTAATATGAAAAAAATACACTAACATGGTACTTAATAACTTAAATTATCCACTGGATTTCAAATTCAAAATCACTACATTAGCAAGTGACTTCAACATTACTGACAAAAATGGAAATTATGTAGCGTACGTACGTCAGAAAATGTTTAAACTGAAAGAAGATGTTGTTGTTTTCAATGACGAGACTAAGTCTAAGGAACTGTTCAGAATCAGAGCTAATAAATGGATTGATTTCAATGCTTCTTATTCTTTAAATGACCTTATTGACAATAAAAACTTCGGCAGACTGGCAAGAAAAGGAATGCGTTCTATATGGAAAGCAAGTTATGATGTTCTGGATGCTAATGATCAGCCCAAATTTAAAGTGCAGGAAGACAGTGCATGGGTAAGATTCTGGGATAGCTTTGTTGGCGAACTTCCTATTATCGGAATGTTTACCGGTTATTTCCTTAATCCGTCTTACACCGTAACAGGTATGGATGGGAAAGCCTATTTTAAATTGAAGAAAATGCCTTCATTTTTTGGAAGAAGGTTTCAGCTGGACAGATTAATTGACATTGATGATGAGGAAGAAAGTTTAGTAATCCTTTCATTATTGATGATGACCCTTTTGGAAAGAGCAAGAGGTTAAGAATATAAAACCACAAACCAATGAAATACCTAATCATTTTTTTCTCTGCGTTTCTGCTAGTAGCCTGTAAAAAGGATAAAGAAACTGTTTCAGGGATCCCTCCAGCCGATTCTTTAAGCATTGTGAAAGATTCTGCTGCAACAGATACATCTTCAGGAAAAATCCTGGTTGGAAATATATCTTTTCCAAAAGAAATTAAAGAATGTTCATGTTATTTTGCCATTAACAAAGCTGATTTTGAAGCTGAAAAATATATCTATGCTGATGATGCCGGAAAAACCGCTTATATGAAGCTTGACGGTAAAAGGCTGGCTATGAATCTGATCTCTTCAAGCGATATGGAAGTGGATGAAGAACTGACCAAAGAAATAGAAAATGATGATTATAAGATCTCTGTAAAAGGTAAAAAAATAAAAGGCGAAGAAGCTTTACTATTTGAAGGTACGCTGACGATTGAAAAACCGGATGGAACGGTTTTCACAACACCTATCTACGGAGAATGTGGATGCTAATACAACAAAAAGGGTAAAAGGCCGGTTCACAAATTAGGTTTTGGCTCATTTACAATTCATAAAAAATGCTTCTGTATCCTACGGAAGCATTTTTAATTTCGTAAATTTGAGAAAAATAAATTTCAATGGCATTATCTAATATAGAACCGCAGATAATCTGGAAAAACTTTTCCAAATTAAATGCAGTTCCAAGACCATCAAAAAAAGAAGAAAAAGTAATTGCTTTCATCAAAGGATTTGGTGAAGACCTTGGACTGGAAACTACTGTAGATGAAGTAGGAAACGTAATTATCAAGAAACCGGCTACTGCAGGAATGGAAAACCGTAAATCTATTGTGTTGCAATCACATCTGGATATGGTTTGTCAAAAGAATAATGATGTCAATTTTGATTTTGAAACAGAAGGTATCAAAATGGAAATTGATGGTGACTGGGTAAAAGCAAAAGGAACAACTTTAGGAGCTGATAACGGTTTGGGGGTAGCTACAATTATGTCTATTCTTGAAAGTTCAGATATCCCACACCCTGCTTTGGAAGCTTTATTCACTATTGATGAAGAAACAGGAATGACCGGAGCTATAGGATTAAAGCCGGGCCAGTTAAAAGGGGAAATTTTACTGAACCTTGATACGGAAGAAGATGATGAGATTGACATCGGTTGTGCAGGAGGTGTAGATGTTACCATTACTCAAAACTATGCCACAGAAGCTCCAAAAGGGCAAACAGTAAGAATTGAAGTAAAAGGATTACAGGGAGGACACTCCGGAATGGATATCCACAAAGGATTCGGAAATTCAAATATTATTCTGGGAAGACTTCTTTACAGCGGTTTAGAGAAACAAAATATTGAATTGATCTCTATCGACAGCGGTGGATTGAGAAATGCTATTCCAAGAGAAGGTGTTGCCATTATTGCGGTAAGAAATGCTCAGGAATTTATAGAAGAAACAACGTTACTAAAAAAAGATATCTTAGAAGAATTCGCAACAGTGGAACCTGGAATTCAGATTAATATTGAAATTTCTACCTCATCTGACAAAGCTATTTCTGAAGCTGATTCCAAAAAAGTAATTCTTACACTGAAGTCGCTGCATAACGGGGTCTACAGAATGAGCCCGGATGTTGCAGATCTTGTAGAAGCGTCTAATAATGTAGCAAGAGTTGAATTAAAAGGGGGTGAACTTAAAATCTTAAACCTGACAAGATCTTCTGTAGATTCTTCTAAATATTCTGTAGCAGAGCAATTAAAATCTGTAGCAGAGCTAGCTGGAATGGATGTTGTATTCAGCGGTTCTTATCCGGGATGGAAACCAAAACCGGGATCAGAGATCGTAAAGCTCATGGAGAAAATCTACACAGAAAAATTCAGTGAGAAACCTCATGTAGTAGCTTGTCATGCAGGGTTGGAATGTGGTATTATCGGAGCCAACTATCCTGATATGGAAATGGTAAGCTTCGGGCCAACCATCAGAGGAGCACACTCTCCAGATGAAAAGGCTAATATTCCTTCTGCTCAGAAATTCTGGAGCTTCTTGAAGGATATTCTAGCTAATATTCCACAAAAATAAAATAGTAAAATAACTATATTGAATATCCAAAGTCGCTTGATTTTGGATATTTTTAATTTTATAAAAAAGCATTTAAGTATGAAAAGTATAACAGTTTTCTGTGGCTCAAGTTTCGGGTCAGATAAAATTTATGAAGAACAGGCTTTTTTACTTGGGCAAACCTTAGCCAAGAAAAATATCCAATTGATTTATGGCGGTTCGGAAACAGGTTTAATGGGATCAATAGCCAATGGTACTTTAAGTGAAAACGGAAAAGTAACAGGGGTTCTTCCTCAATTTTTGCAATCCAAGGAAATTGCTCATAAGAACTTAACTGAGCTTATTCTGGTAGAAACGATGCACGAAAGAAAAACTAAAATGAATGAGCTTTGCGATGGGGTTATTGTCCTTCCCGGCGGCTATGGAACGTTGGAAGAATTTTTCGAGATGATTACCTGGGCACAGCTCGGGCTTCACAAAAAGCCCATTGGTATTTTGAATATTGATGATTTTTATGATGATCTGATCAAATTGGTTCAAAATATGGTCAATAAAGGCTTTTTAAAACAGGTTAACAAAGATATGCTTCTGATCAGTAATACGATTGATGACCTGCTGGAAAAAATGGAAAATTACCAGCCTCCTACGGTTGGAAAATGGATTTCTAAAGAGGAAGTTTAATTATAAAAAGAAGGAATATTTTTAGAGTATTCCTTCTTTTTATATATCTATCACCATTTCTTAGACATAGTTTAGTATTTTTGTAATTAAAATTTTATCACTATCAAAAGAAATAAAACCATGAAAAATATATTTCTAACAGGCTGTCTATTGGTAAGCCAGATCGGTTTTGCCCAATATAATTACCCAAAAACTCCGGAAAAACCTGTAACGGATGATTATTTTGGAACAAAGATTACTGACAATTACCAATGGCTGGAAGACCTGAAAAGTCCTGAAGTAAAAACTTGGTTTAAGGCCGAGTCAGACTACAGCCATATTATTATTGATAAAATCCCTAATCGTGATGCCCTGTATAACCGTATGAAGCAGGTTCAGGAAATGGGCGGTGACTCTTACGGCTATGCGAAGCAAAGGGGAAATTCTTATTTCTATATTAAAACAAAAAAGAATGAGAAACTCTCCAAGCTGTATACCCGGGATATTTCTACAGGAAAAGAAACATTGATCTTTGATCCCGAAACGTATAAAAAGAATGCCCAGATCACTAATTTTACAATAGATTCCAAAGGCAATAAAATAGCATTGCTATTCTCCCAATCCGGCGGTGAAATTTGTGAGCTAAAGATTCTCAACTTACAGACAAAAAAGATACTCGACGACACGCTCAGCCCTATCTGGAGTGAATTTAACTTTGAGTTTACCCCGGATGCCCAGTCTATTATTTATACCAAGATGAGTACCGGAGATCCCAACAGCAATATGCTCCTGAAAGAAATGAAAGCAATGCTGCACAAGATTGGAACTCCTTCTGATCAGGATATAGTACTGGCATCAAGGGAGGCCAATCCTGAAACCAACATGCTGACAGAACAGTTCCCAATGGTTGAGTTTTCTGAAGATTACCAATACATCTTACTTAATATAGGCTCTACCAAATTGGAAAGTCCCCAGTTCTATACCCCTTACTCTGCCTTAAAGGATAAAAAAATCACATGGAAACAGATTGTAAAAGCTTCAGACGATATTGTTCAAACCTTTATTAAAGGGGATCAATTATTTTTCCTTAGCCATAAAAACGCACCGAATTACAAAATAGGACTTACAAGCCTGTCAAACCCTGACTTTGATAATGCCAAAATTATTGTTCCTGAAGCCAATACCACAATCCAGTCCATACACAATTCTAAAAATTATTTATTCTATGCTTTAAACAATGGCATTACTCAGGATAAATATCAGATTGATCTTAAAACACTGGCCATAAAAAAGGTACCATTACCTGTTGGAATTAATAGCTCCAGCTCTCTTAATTCCCGTGAAAATGACAATTTACAGTGCAATAACAGCAGCTGGCTTAGTCCCAATACTTTCTACGAATATAGCCCTCAGAACGGGAAAGTTATAAAAAGTAAATACTTTAATGGCGATAGCAATTACCCGGATTACAATGCATCATATGAAATAAAAGAAGTGGAAGTAAAAAGCCACGATGGCACTATGGTTCCTCTTTCCATTATCTATCCCAAAAACATGAAAATGGATGGCAGCACACCTGCTTATATCACCGGATATGGTGGCTATGGGATCTCTTATACTCCACGTTTCTCTAACAAACTGTCTGTACTGCTGGAACAAGGTGTAGTCATTGCTATTGCCCATGTGAGAGGAGGTGGAGAAAAAGGTGAAAACTGGCATACAGACGGAATGAAAGCTAAAAAACCTAATACGTGGAAAGATTTCATTGCCTGTTCAGAATATCTTGTTGACCAAAAATATACTTCTCCTTCAAAATTAATTGGTAACGGAGCCAGTATGGGAGGTGTTCTAATCGGAAGAGCCATTACGGAAAGACCAGATTTATTTGCTGTTGCTATCGCTGAAGTAGGAATGACGAATGTTCTTCGCTCTCAAAACTCAGCCAATGGTGCCAACCAGATTCCGGAAGTCGGAAGTTTAAAAAAGGCTGAAGATATCAAGCCCCTTCTCGAAATGGATGTGCAAAGCAAGGTTAAAAAAGGAGTAAAATATCCCGCAGTAATTATCCGTACCGGAATGAATGATTCCAGAATTACCCCTTGGGAGCCTGCAAAATTGGCGGCAGTGCTACAAAACAGTACAGCATCTGAGAAGCCCGTTTTATTGTATATCAATTATGAGAATGGCCATTTCACAAGTGATTTGGATGTAGTCTTCAAAGAATATGCTGACATTTTTGCTTTTGCATTATGGCAGGTAGGACATCCGAAATTTCAGCCGGCTAAGAAATAAAAAGTAAATAACTGATAAAAACAAACCCCGCCCGAATGACTTCGGGCGGGGTTTTATTAAGATTAAAAAATATTTTCTAAGGATAAGGGGCAATTTCCACTTCAAGTCCTTCCATTGCATCTGCAATATGTAACTGACATCCTAATCTACTATTGTCTTTCACATGGAAAGCTTCAGCCAGCATAGCATCTTCTTCATCTCCCATTGGCTCTAAACCCGGATCATTTATTACATACACCTGGCAGGAAGCACACATCGCCATTCCACCACATACACCAATAGTCCCTTCTTCAGCCAATTCATACGAACGGATAATTTCCATTAGATTCATGGACATATCCGTAGGAGCAATAACATCGTGGCTTACACCTTCTCTATCGGTGATTTTAATATTAACATCTGACATAATTCTGCAAAATTAGTCAATTTTTTTCACAACAGCCTTCTCTGCTTCTTTACGGCTTCCGTCAAATCCGTCTACTCCACTTACCGTTGTATATTTCAACACGAATTTTTTACCTGGATTTAATCTGTTGTAAACACTTTGACACATCAATGTAGCTTCATGGAACCCACAAAGAATTAACTTCAGTTTTCCAGGATAGGTATTGATATCTCCGATAGCATAAATACCTTCAATATTCGTTTGGTAATCAAGAGCGTTATTAACAACGATTGCATTTTTCTCAATATGTAATCCCCAGTTTCCGATCTCACCCAATTTTGGAGTTAACCCGAATAATGGAATAAAATAATCTGTTTCAAGATCATAAGCTTCCTCACCATCTTTTTGTACTGTGATCCCTTCTACTTTTCCGTCACCTTTAATACCGATAACTTCAGCAGGAGTAATTAATTTGATTTTCCCCTGGTTCTTTAAATCCTGTACTTTTTCTACAGAATCCAAAGCTCCTCTGAATTCGTTTCTTCGGTGGACCAAAGTAACTTCACTGGCTACATTAGAAAGGAAAATACTCCAGTCAAGAGCAGAATCTCCACCACCGGCAATGACAACTTTCTTATTTCTGAAGTGTTCAGGTTCTTTAACGAAATATTCAAGTCCTTTTTCCTCATAATCAGCGATATTTTCAAAAGTAGGTTTTCTAGGCTCAAAAGTTCCCAATCCACCTGCAATAGCAATAGCCTTACATCTGTGAACAGTCCCTTTGTTTGTAACTACCTCAAACCATTCATCATCAACCTTTGTATAAGAAACAGCCGTTTCTCCCAACGTAAAGCCAGGCTGAAACTGTTTGATCTGCTCCATAAGATTATCCACCAATTCACCAGCATTCACTGAAGGATACCCCGGAATATCGAAAATAGGCTTCTTAGGATAAAGTTCTGCCAATTGCCCTCCCGGTTGAGGAAGCGCATCAATAATATGGCACTTCATTTTTAATAAACCAGCTTCAAAAACTGCAAAAAGTCCTGTAGGTCCTGCACCTATGATCAATATATCAGTGGTTATCATAATGTTTAGATAATTTAATTATACTTGTAACTGCAAATTTACTAATTTTAATGCGAAGCATATTTAATTGATTCTAAATAAAAACCTGAGATTTGTCAAATATCTATCTTTTAAGATATTAAATTTGGCAATATTTTTGTAAATGACATAACTATGAAGAAAATCTTAAATCTTTTTGCTGTATTTATATTTGTTTTGGGCTCGGCCCAGCTTAACAATATAGCAGATGGTGAATCTATTACTTTCAGAATCCATTATGGCTTTCTGAATGCCGGTAGTGCTAACCTTACCACCCAGAAAACCAGCTACAAAAACATTCCTCATCTCTATGTAAAGGGGACCGGAAAAACGACCGGAGCTGTAAAAGCGTTTTTTAAGGTGGAAGATTTATACGAAAGTTTCATCAATACAGAAACAGGGCTGCCAAGCTTTTATGTAAGAAATGTACGTGAAGGCAGCTACCGCCAGCACTTTGAAACGGCCTTTAATCATGCTAATAATACATTGATACTAACTGATAAAAAAGAGCCTGCCAATGGTTCAAAGGTTATAAAATCAGTAAAAGGAGTTCAGGATATGCTTTCCTCTTTTTATTATTTACGAAGCAAGTCACCGGACGAATTAAAAGTGGGAACGGTAATTAATATGAATGTATGGATTGATGACGAAATGTTTCCGTTCCAGCTCAAAGTTACCGGAACAGAAAATCTGAAAACAAAATTCGGGACCATCAACTGTCTTAAGATTATTCCGTCTGTAAAAAGCGGAAGGGTATTTAAAGAAAAAGAAGGAGTAACGATGTGGGTTTCCAATGATGCTAATCACATCCCCATGCTGTTGAAAGCAGAACTGGCTGTAGGATCTCTGAAAGCAAGTATTGATGATTTTAAAAATGTAAAATATCCATTAAAGTTTACCAAGTAAACTTTATATAATTAGTTTTTTAAACAATAAGTGTCTGTAATTCTTTTTACAGACATTTTTATTTTTATATGTAATATATGCCGGATTTCGATTGTCTTTATGATAACAGCAGGAGAATAATGATGCTGTACTGATAAAGGAATGAGAAATACTATTCTCCCTTTTACAGAAAACAGGACACGTGTAAATTTTTCAATAAAATCTGTTTTTAATTACGTTTTGTTTCTTAGGTCAGTAATTAAAAACAAAAACCTCCGGAAATTCCGGAGGTTTGTTTTTATAGAGATTTAAATTGTTCCAATGTTCTGATATCATTTTCAAAGAACATTCTGATATCACTCATTTGGTAAAGAAGCATGGTAATTCTTTCAATACCCATTCCGAATGCATATCCTGAATATTTCTCAGAGTCGATATTTACATTTTTAAGAACGGCAGGGTCTACCATTCCACATCCCATAATTTCCAGCCAGCCTGTTCCTTTCGTTATTCTGTAATCGGTTTCGGAATTTAATCCCCAATATACATCAATTTCAGCACTAGGCTCTGTGAACGGGAAATAAGAAGGTCTCATTCTGATTTTAGACTTTCCGAAAAGTTCTGTTGTAAAGAACTGAATAGTTTGTTTTAAATCAGCAAAACTTACATTCTCATCAATATACAACCCTTCTATCTGGTGGAAGATACAGTGAGAACGTGAAGAAATGGCTTCATTTCTGAATACTCTTCCCGGGGATAAAATTCTGATAGGCGGCTGATTTTCTTCCATATAACGGGTTTGTACAGAAGAAGTATGTGTTCTCAAAAGGATATCCGGATTCTGCTCAATAAAGAAAGTATCCTGCATATCTCTTGCCGGGTGATATTCTGGAAGATTAAGCGCCGTAAAGTTATGCCAGTCGTCTTCAATCTCAGGGCCATCCGCTACTGCGAACCCAATAGATTTAAAGATTTCAATAATTCTGTTTTTTACCAGATTGATCGGATGTCTTGAACCCAAATCCAATGGAAAAGCAGGTCTTGTAAGATCTTCTTTTTCTACAACAACAGAAGATGCGGAAGCATTTTTCAAATCTTCCAATTTTACAGCTACTGCCTGTTTCAAAGTATTGATCTTCTGTCCGAAATCTTTCTTCTGCTCGTTAGGAACTTCTTTTAATGTTTCGTAAAAATCATTAAGAACTCCTTTCTTACCGCTGTACTTAATACGGAAGTTTTCTATCTCTTCTTTAGATGTAGTATTGAAGCCGTTTACCTCGATCAGTAGTTCTTCTATCTTTTCTATCATTATTTTACCCTTTCAAAATGTTTTGCAAAAATACGATTTTAAGTTTAATTATTAATTGACTCATAAAAAAATCTGCCTCTTTTTCGGGAGGCAGACTTCAATCACTTATTTCACTTAAATAAAAAAATTATTTCTTTTCTAAAGCTTTAACGCTGATCTGAAGAGTTACCTCATCTTTAAGAACACCGTTTTCAGCCGGAGCCTGGAATTTCACCCCAAACTCTTCTCTTTTAATATCCTTCGGTTCAGTTGCTACGCTTACCTCGCCTTCTTTTACAGAAACATTGGCTTTAAACTGAACTGGTTTTGTAATTCCCTTAATGGTTAGGTTTCCATCTAAAAGCGTATTATAATCACCTTCTGTAGCCGGTGTTACTTTTGTAATTTCATAGGAGGCTGTTGGGAATTTTTCTACTTCAAAGAAATCACCACTTTTAAGATGACCATTTAATTTCCCTAAATCTTCAGGACTGTCTTTTAAATCCACGGAAGTTAAAGAATTCATATCAGCAACGAATTTACCGCTTTCCAGTTTTCCATCTTTTACGGTAACATCACCACTTTCAAACTTGATTGTTCCAAAATGACTGGTATTTTCAGATTTAAATACCTTGTACCCTTTCCACTCAACTTTACTGTTTAGCGTATCCAAAGTATACTGGCTACCATCTTTGGTAGTGGTCACTTCATTACTTTCACTGGTAAGCGGTTTGTCTTTTTTACAAGAAATGACAACAGCCGCCACAAATAAAGCAGGAATAGCTAATGAAAACAGTTTTTTTCTCATCTTTGATATATTTTTATTAGTCCCGCTAATATAATAAAAAAAAATGTGTTTTCATAAAAACCTTACATTTGTAATATGCTATTAGAAATTAACAATTTATTTTTCTCCTACACCAAAGATAATCCCCTGTTTCAAAACCTTAACCTGAGGTTTGAAGAGAACAGAATTATTGCCCTTGCAGGAGAAAGCGGATGCGGAAAATCTACCCTTCTCAGTCTTGTTTACGGGCTTTTTGATTGGGAAAGTGGCGAGATCATTTTTAATGGAAAACGGCTTTTAGGTCCTAAAGGAAATCTTGTTCCAGGAGAAGCCGAGATGAAATTTGTAGCACAGAATTTTGACCTTATGCCTTATGCCACAGTAGCCGAAAATGTAGGGAAATTTATTTCTAATATCAATTTAACTCAAAAAAAAGAAACGGTAATAGAACTCCTGGAAGTGGTAGGACTTCAGGAATTTGCCCATGTACTTCCAAAAAATTTAAGCGGAGGACAACAGCAGAGAGTTGCCATTGCCAGAGCACTTTCTGTACTGCCGAAACTGCTTATCCTGGATGAACCGTTCAGCAATCTTGATTTTCCAAGAAAAATAGAGCTTCGTGAGCGGCTTTTCCGATATGTAAAACAGCAAGGTATTTCTTTGGTTATTTCTACCCACGAACTTCAGGATATTATGCCATGGCTTGATCAGATTGTTATTCTTCAGGACGGAAGGTTAATTCAGAATGACAGTCCGGAAGAGACTTACAGAAAACCTTATAACTCTTATGTTGCCAAGCTATTTGGTGAAGTGAATATCTTCAGTGAAGATGAAGCCCGGACGTTTGGATTATCCAAGTTTTCTTATTATCCCAAAGAAATAAGAATCTCCCAAAATGGGCTTAATGCTGAAGTGCTTGAAAGCCGCTTTGCAGGAAATTATTATTGGAACAAAATTAGGGCAAAGGATAAGGAACTGACCATCTATACTGATGAAAAATTAGCAGGTACCATTACGATATCGTTTCAGTAAATAAATTCAATAAAATAAGTCTGTTTTACTGTCTTTTATTCACCTGCTCTATTTGCTTTACCAGCAGTCTTATTCAATATATAACTCAAAGATAATCTTATACTTATCCACAATTTGTGGATAAAAAAAATACAAATATAAGAAACTGTTTATGAAACTTTTTCTTACATTTGTATTTCCACAGCATAAGGAAATTTTTGGTTAATTCTCTTTCTGCCTTCCTAGACCAGACATTAGCAGTCTTGCAATTAGGTCTATTGAAAGATTACACTGTCCAATCTTTTCCTTTTTTTATATCCGGACAACAAGTATCAATCTTAAATCAATAGCTTACGCTTTCTTTACAAATTCCGATTTTAAAGCCATTGCTCCAAAACCATCTATTTTACAGTCGATATTATGATCACTTCCCGGTCTTAAACGGATATTTTTCACTTTAGTACCCGCTTTTACCGGTTTTGGCGCTCCTTTTACAGGAAGATCTTTAACCACGACTACGGAATCTCCATCCTGAAGTTCATTACCGTTTGAATCCAATATTTTTCCTTCCGAAGCTGTTTCAGAAGCTACTTCTTCGGGATTCCATTCATAGAAACACTGGGAACATACCATCATATTATCACTTGGATAGGTAAACTCCGAGCTGCATTTCGGGCAAAGTACTGTATCACTCATATTTTAATTTTTTGCAAAGGTAGAGCTTTTTGCATGATAGAGGCAAGACCAAGGTGCAAGATGAGGATTTTGGATGCCAGATATTAGATGTTAGATTTCAGACTTCAGACCTCAGCTAATAGAAGTTAGAGCTACCCAAAGAGATATTTTTTCTAACATTCAAAAAAATAATTGACAGAAAAGCAAATTCACTATTCAAAAATATCTATTTACTATTCATCGTTCACCGTTGAAACCATGGATTATAAAACCCTGATTTAGCGTCCTTAGTCTCGTAACCCGAAATCCGAACACCTCAAGTGTCAACTTTAATTCGTATTTTTGCAGATTCAAAACAGCGAAGCAAACTTATGGAACTTATTCACAGAAACTTAGCGATCGGAATTCACGATGCTTTACAAGAAACATTTTTCGAGAAAAATAAATACGCTGATAAAGTAATCGAGAGGCTATTAAAAGCTAACAGAAAATGGGGAAGCCAGGACAGAGCCGTTGTTTCCGAGATTTTCTACAATATCATCCGTTGGAAAAAACGCCTTGAATACTATATGGGAGAAGGCATAAAGCCCAACAATATTTATAAACTTATCATTGCATACCTGCTTTGGAGCAAGACCAACTATAAAAAGTTTGAAGAATTTGACGGTATTAAAATTGCTGACATTCTTACTAAACTTAAAAAGAATACAGTTCCTACAAAAGCAATAGAGCATTCTATTCCTGAATGGTTAGCAGAAACTCTTGAAAAAGAATTAGGGGCTAAATGGGAAAGAGAAATGCTTGCCTTGAATGAGCAGGCGCCTACTGTTCTGAGAACAAACTCTTTAAAAACAACCACTAAGGAACTTATTTCTGATCTTTCTGATGAGGGCGTTACTGCTTTCTCTATCAAGAATTATCCTGATGCTGTTCAGCTGGAAGAGAAAAAAAATGTGTTCCTTACAACAGCATTTAAAGAAGGTTTATTTGAAGTTCAGGATGCGTCTTCACAAAAAATCGGTTATTTCCTTGATGTAAAAGAAGGTCAGAGAGTGATTGATGCTTGTGCAGGAGCCGGTGGAAAAACACTTCACCTGGCAGCATTAATGAAAAACAAAGGCCAGATTGTGGCATTGGACATCTTTGAATGGAAGCTGGCTGAATTGAAGCGTCGTGCAAAAAGAGCCGGAGCTCATAATATTGAAACCCGTATGATTGCTGATAATAAAGTTATCAAGCGCCTTCACGAGAAAGCAGACAGACTTTTAATTGATGCCCCTTGTTCAGGTCTTGGCGTTTTAAAAAGAAACCCTGACAGTAAATGGAAAATTGACCAGGCATTTATAGACAGAATAAAAAAAGAACAGCAGCAGATTCTTCAGGATTACTCCAAAATGCTTAAAATAGGAGGAAAAATGGTCTATGCAACGTGTTCTATCCTTCCATCTGAAAACAATGGACAGGTAGAAGAGTTCTTAAAAAATAATCCGGGGTATAAAATGATCAAGGACGAAAAAGTAATGCCAAGTGAAGGGTATGACGGATTCTATATGGCTTTGATTGAAAGACTATCTTAGTAGCTTTCCCTGCATATAAAATAAAAAACTACTTCATTTTGGAGTAGTTTTTTGTTTTTGAAGCATGCGTGTAACATTTCCACTCCATTGTCCACTTATTCTATAGATTATAACCGTTTTGATGCTACGGAAAGTTAGAATAACTTTGCAGCAAATTCGTGTATTTATGTTTATAAGAATTATTTTTTCAATTGTCACCATTTTCTTAATGAGCCTGATTTCTGCGCAGACTTATGAAATCCAGTATGTAAGTTCCTATAACGGCAAACTGCAATCCGATCAGCCAGCCACAATAGTCTGGGCCAGCGGGAAAGAAAGCTTTATTCTAAACAGCACCATTAAAGAACAGAAAAGCAGTTATCCTTTTGAGGTGACTAAGATTGAGAGGCCTTCCAATACAATAGTTTCCTATGGTTTTTTAAAGCCCGGAGAAATTATTTCCAGTTCAGATGCAGAGTCTGTAGGAAAACAGAATTTTGAACTCACCGGCGAAACTAAAAAAATCCTGGGTTACACCTGTAAAAAAGCCATTACCAAAGTCAATTCAAATACTATTGAAGTTTGGTATACCAATGATTTAAACCTTAAAGGCGGGCCATCTGCTTTAGGCCAGGATCTGGGTTTGGTATTAGAGGTTGAGAGGAATAAGAATTCATTAATTACAGCTAATTCCATCAGGAAAATAAAAAATACAGGGATTGAAAAAATAATCAATACCCCTATACGATCCACAGATTTATTAGGATATAAAGATCTGCTGTGGAAAAGCAGATTTACAACATTGAACGTTTTTGATCAGGAAACGATCAATTTCTCAGAAGAATCCAAATCTGATGAAAAGGTAAAAAGATATGCCAACGGAACCATCATCCTTAAAAAGATTAAAATTCCTGCTATTGCGGAAGGGGAAAATATTTTCACAGAGCTGAAGCAGCAATCGAACGGTGATGCCTATGACAGAACCGGAACTGTTTTTTTTATTCCACAAGATAAAGCTTTGTCTTTCTTTGACGGTTTAGAGAAGGGGATAAAAACTCTTCCTGCCTTTGACAATGGAAACGGAAAACAATACTATGGCGTATCGGCCACAAAAGATTATAATCCGCCCGTAGAAATGATGAGATTCTTTACTCCTTTTGGAATCCGGCAGTTTAATCATATCCAATTAAAAGGAAAAACCTGGCAAACTATAAATCCGTACAGACAAGATATTACAGAGTTGAAACCCTCTTTATCGGGAAAGGAAGTTTGGGTAGGGGTATTTATTGGTAATTATGATAAAGGCGGACACAAAGTAAGTCTCGAAATCACGATCCATAAAAGTGACCAGGCTGTTCATAAAAACAATGTGGCTATTCCTTTATTCAATACCTTAAATAGTATGGAAATGGCCGGTCAGGATTATTCTACGATGTTTAATAAAGATCAGGGTCTTTGGGTTGATTTCACCTTGGAAAAGGAAATAAAGAATGCTCAGCTGAGATATACCACTACCGGCCATGGAGGCTGGGAAAATGGTGATGAGTTTGTGCCTAAGGTCAACACCGTTTCTATGGATGGGAAAACAGTCTTTTCCTTTGTTCCATGGAGAACAGATTGTGGTTCTTACCGTTTATACAATCCGGCATCGGGAAATTTCCAGGATGGACTTTCTTCTTCTGACCTCAGCAGGTCAAACTGGTGCCCCGGAACGGTTACTAACCCTGAATTTATTCCTCTTGGCGATCTGAAGCCAGGAAAGCACAGTATACAGATCAAAATTCCACAAGGCCCTACGGAAGGAACAAGTTTCAGTTCATGGAATGTTTCGGGAGTTTTACTGGGGGTACAATAAAAACAAAACCTTCTTGCATGAGAATTGCAAGAAGGTAAAAACACAAATGATGAAAAAAAATTATTTCGAGCCACAAAGTAAGGGTTAAAATTCATTAAATAAATTACCATATATTAATAAATATGTCATTTTTATTTTGTATATGGATATTACATACCTTTGGCCAACGAAAAAAATCAATCAAAAACACACAAATTACCACAAATAGTTAATATTTTTCTTTTTTAATAACAATTTGATTAAAAAAATTAACTTTTAAATATTTTTTATTGTTATTTATAAACAACACATTTACTTTTGTTTCATAAATAATAAGAACATGTGTGGAATTGTATGTCTATTTGACGCCAAACAAAAAACCGAAATATTAAGGCCTCAGGTTTTAGAAATGTCAAAAAAAATCCGTCACAGGGGACCGGATTGGAGTGGTGTATTTCAGGATGAGAAAGTAGTTTTCTCTCACGAAAGGCTTGCCATTGTGGATCCTACTTCAGGAAAGCAACCCTTATTTACAAAAGACGGAAAAGTAGTATTAGCTGTAAACGGTGAAATTTACAACCATAGAGAATTAAAAGAAGAATTTCCTGACTATGAATTTCAGACTCAGTCTGACTGTGAAGTAATCTTAGCCCTTTACAGAAAATACGGAAAAAATTTCGTTGAAAAACTGAATGGGATTTTCGCATTCGCATTATATGATACTGAAAACGAAGTACACCTGATTGCCCGCGACCATATGGGAATCTGTCCTCTTTATCAGGGGTGGGACAAAAACGGCAATTATTATGTAGCTTCCGAGCTAAAGGCACTGGAAGGTGTATGTAAAACAATAGAAACATTTTTACCGGGACATTTAGTGTATAGCAAAGATGGCAGCGAACTTCAGCAATGGTACACAAGAGCATGGGAAAGCTTCGACCATGTAAAAGATAATACAACTGATATTGCCAAGATCAGAAAGGGTCTTGAAGATGCAGTCCACAGACAATTGATGAGTGATGTTCCTTATGGTGTGCTTCTCTCCGGAGGCTTAGATTCTTCCGTAATTTCTGCTATTACTTCGAAATTTGCGAGACAAAGAGTGGAAAGTGGAGACACCCAGGAAGCATGGTATCCAAGACTTCACAGTTTTGCTGTAGGGCTTGTAGGATCACCTGATCTGGTGGCTGCACAAAAAGCAGCAGAACATATCGGATCTGTTCATCATGAAGTAAACTTTACTGTTCAGGAGGGACTTGATGCTGTACGTGATGTAATTTATCACCTGGAAACCTATGATGTAACAACCATCAGGGCTTCTACCCCAATGTATCTTTTGGCAAGAGTCATCAAATCTATGGGAATCAAAATGGTGCTTTCCGGGGAAGGTTCTGATGAGCTTTTTGGTGGATATTTGTATTTCCATAAAGCGCCTGACGCTAAGGAGTTCCATGATGAAACAGTAAGAAAACTGAGCAAGCTTCACCTGTACGATTGTTTAAGAGCCAATAAAGCATTAATGAGCTGGGGAATAGAAGGCAGAGTTCCTTTTCTGGATAAAGAATTCATGGATATTGCGATGACCCTTAACCCAAAAGATAAAATGATCAATACCGCTGAAGGAAAAATTGAAAAATGGGTATTGAGAAAAGCATTTGAAGATCTTCTTCCGCCCTCTATCGCCTGGAGACAGAAAGAACAATTCTCAGACGGTGTAGGATATTCGTGGATTGACACGTTAAAAGAAGTAGCAGAAAAAGAAGTAACTGATGAAATGATGGCTAGTGCAAAATTCAGGTTCCCGCTGAACACGCCTCAAAACAAAGAGGAATACCGGTACAGAACTATTTTTGAAGAACATTTCCCAAGTGAAACTGCAGCTGCAACAGTGCCTTCTGTACCTTCTGTAGCCTGCTCCACTCCTATTGCTCTGGAATGGGACGAAGCATTCAAAAAAATGAACGACCCAAGCGGAAGATCTGTAAAAGTACATGAAACATCTTATTAGGAACGAAGTTTGACATTAGCGGGATAGGAAATGTAAGGCAGATCGGAGTTTTTTCTTTTAAATTTCTGCCTTTACAATCCAGCTTCTCATATAATAATTTATCAATCCTGTAGCAATACAGGATTTTCTTTTGAATTAACGACAACAATATCAACAGAATTTAGGTGACAATCAAAAATAATATCTAATAAATAATTATATTTGGAAAACGAAAATATCAATTATAAAAAAATGAGAAGAAACCTTACTGTTTTGTTTGCCTTATTATCTATAAGTTTTGCTTTTGGACAGGGAAAATTTGGCAAATACCTGAATTCAAAAAAGCTGGCTTTAGCCTACAAAAGTGTGAAAGATGTTGATAAAGATGACTATTATCAACAATTCTACTGGCTGGTAAAAGCAGAACAGCTTAAAACGTATCCTCACCTTAAAGATGTAAAACCGGTAGTATTATATGAGTTTGTAAAGAAAGTAAACCCTCAGAATCCTACAAAAAAGCTGGATGACAGAAGTAAAGAATTGAGAGCTACAGCAGAATTATCATTGAATCAATATTTTAAAAATAAAAAATTTGAAAACAATTCTGTTTTAATGTATAACCTTGAAACCTATGTAGATCCTTCTAAAGGACAATATTACACAAAGGTTGATCCGGAAAAAATCAAGGAGCTGGTTCCAAAAGAATTGTTTGCTTTCAATTCTAACAACAGAAATATAGGTGAAGAGAAAACATACTATCTGTGGATTGATAAGAAAAAAGATGATTTCAACATTGTAGATATCATCCCCAACGAAAAAGAAGATAAAGCATTCTACACAAGGTTAAGACAATATCTTCCAAACTATAAATTCTCTAAATACGTTCCTTCCGTTAAAAAAGGAAACAAGTCTGACAAAACGGATCTGGATTATTATTATATCATGCCGTTTGAGCAGAATACCGATAATATTGAATATAAAACAAAAGATTTCAAAACCTATATTCTAAGCCAGTACAGAAAAGCCGGTGATGAATGGAAAGGAGTAGAAAAACCTAGAAAATAAATCAAAAAGTCCTGTGATATCTCGCAGGACTTTTTTAATTTTATATGGATTTCTTTATCTAAAGATTTAAACTGCTTAAAGCAAGCATTTTTCTTCAAATAAATAAGCCTGGAAGGTTTTAGATATTCCAGCCTATATAAAATGACAGAAGCGACAACTCCACAACAGACCTCAATAAAGAAAATTCTTCCGCTGATCCTGGCTACAGCTATTTTTATGCAAATGCTGGATTCAACGATTCTGAACACATCCCTACCCTCCATAGCAAAAGACCTTCACGAATCTCCACTTAATATGCAGAACGCTATCATCAGCTATGTTCTGACTCTGGCGGTTTTCATGCCTGCCAGTGGATTTTTGGCAGACAGGTTTGGAACAAAAAAAATATTTATTTTCTCTTTGGTACTCTTCAGCCTGGGTTCTTTATTCTGTTCGTTATCTCAGAATCTCACCCAATTGGTAATTTCAAGGGTTGTTCAGGGTGTTGGAGGAAGTTTAATGACTCCTGTGGGTAAACTGGCCCTCATTAAAACCTTTGATAAAAATGAATTGCTTAAAGCGATGAATTTTGCCATTATTCCGGCACTTATCGGCCCGGTACTGGGTCCGCTGGTGGGTGGTTATATGGTGGATTATCTTTCATGGCACTGGATATTCCTGATTAACATACCCATCGGGATTTTAGGAATTGTTCTGGGATTAAAATTTATGCCTAATTATAAATCCGAAAATGTAGATTTTGATTTAAAAGGCTTTTTAATCTTTGCCGCCTCTTCTCTTCTTCTTTCTGTTTCACTGGAACTTTTCGGAGATATACAGAATATTACCCCGGTACTTCTGGTCTTTATTATGGGCTTCCTGTTTCTTTATTATTACTATAAACATGCAAAAAGAGGAGGAAATCCTATCTTCCCTCTGAATTTATTTCAGGTAAGAACGTTCCGTGTAGGAATTGTAGGAAACCTGGCTACAAGACTTGGAATCAGCTCCGTACCATTACTGCTTCCGTTGATGATTCAGATTGCCTACAAACAGTCGGCAGTCACTTCCGGATGGATCATTGCTCCTATGGCTTTAACGGCTATTTTCGGAAAATCTTCTGTTATCAAAATTCTTGACAAATATGGTTATCGGCAGACTTTAATGGTAAATACCTTCATCATTGGAACTCTGATCTGTCTTTTGGCTATTCCAGATATTCATACTTCTTTATATTGGTTTGTTCCTATTATTGCGATTTTAGGATTCTTCAACTCTATCCAGTTTACTTCCATGAATACAATTTCCATAGCAGACCTCCGGAATTTTCAGACCAGCAGCGGTAATTCTTTAATTTCCGTGAATCAGCAGCTCGCTATCGGTTTCGGAATTGCTTTCGGACTGATTGTTTTAAAAATATTTGAAAACACAGATCTGATTCATGGTGAAATCCACAATGCTTTCCGCTGGACTTTTCTTACTGTAGGAATATTAACTATTTTATCCGGCTTTGTCTTCAGAAGGCTCCATATTTCGGATGGCAAGAATATGAAATCCAAGGAGGATTAATTCATTTTCCAAAAATATGTACTTATAAAGCATATAACCATTCCTTTACCCAACAGTTTTCATGTTCCGGTAACTTTGTGATTACCTCCGTATTTTATTACGAACTTAACACAGATCAATGTATTTTAGTCTTAGCTATGGTATTTTTGTGTTTATAAATCAACAATATGATGGCAACTAAAAAAGTAGAAATTGTAGTATCTCCGAGACCTGCACATTTTGTAGGCGACGGTTTTAGAGTTCATAATTTTATCCCGGGAGTACACGGATTAGACATGAAAAGAATGGATCCATTCATTATGCTTGATTACAACTCAAAGTTTCATTTTAATGGGTCAGAAACACCAAGAGGTGTAGGAGTACATCCGCACAGAGGTTTTGAAACAGTTACCATTGCCTATAACGGAAAAGTAGAACATCATGACAGTGCCGGTGGAGGCGGAATTATAGGTGAGGGTGACGTACAATGGATGACAGCTGCAAAAGGAGTTCTGCATAAAGAATATCACGAAACGGAATGGTCTAAAAAAGGAGGAATCTTTCAAATGGTTCAGCTTTGGGTAAACCTTCCTGCAAAAGACAAGATGAGCACTCCAAAATACCAGGCTATTGAAAATTCCAGCATGGAAAGAGTAGATTTAGGGAATAACGGACTGGTGGAAATTATTGCAGGAGAATATAAAGGGCACAAAGGTCCTGCCACTACTTTCACTCCCGTTCACATGATGAATGCAAAGCTTAAAGCGGGAGGAAAAGCAGAGTTTAATTTCCCGGCACACTTCAATACCGCCGCTTTGGTGATTGAAGGAAGTATCATCATCAATGGGGAAGAAAAAATAAAAACGGATCATCTGGCTTTGTTTAAAAATGAAGGCGACACTTTCACTATTGAGGCTACTGAAGATGCTGTTGTTTTAATTCTCAGCGGGGAGCCGATCAGTGAACCCATTTATCCTCATGGCCCATTTGTAATGAATTCGAGAGAAGAAATCATGCAGGCTTTTGAAGATTTTAATACCGGAAAATTCGGTTACCTGGAAGATTAGCAGAATTAAAATTTTCTTAATCTTTACTTATTCCTTTTTTACTAACTTTATATGATGTTAGGTTAAACATAGATGTTCATTGAATAGACTTACTATTTAATAAGCACTATTTAAAAATTACTATAGTAGATCATTGATGATTTATTGACAACTTTATATAGTACAGAAATCTGTAAGGTTGTCAATAAATCATTCTTATCCACCAGACAAAATTTAGCAGCCTATTATTTTTTAATACCACAGTTTATGAAACCAGAATTTGAAAATATACCTCTTGTAAAAACAGATACAAGATTTGAAATAGAATTTAACGGACATTATGCATTCATTGATTATCGCGAAACAACTCACCAAATTGCTCTGATTCATACGGAAGCCGAACCGGAGCTTGCAGGAACCGGGGCAGCCGTAGCCGTGGTAGAAAAAACGCTGAGCTTTATTGAGGAAAGCGGAAAAAAACTTTTACCATTTTGTCCTTATGTTTTCGCTTATATCAAAAAACATCCGGAATGGAAACGTATTGTTGATGAAAAATTTGAAGGATATCATCAACTTTAATTCCGCCATACAAGTATTTCAATTGAATTAAACCATAAAAAAGTATTAGTATACTATGTCAAATATTGGACTTATCATCGAAGAAAAAGCAGCAGATATTGGAAATTTCCTGGTAGGAAGACTTCTTCCTTTCCGCGAGAAAAGAGCAGTCGGTCCTTTCGTTTTTATCGACCACATGGGACCTTCGGAGCTAAAAGATTATCAAAATCTTGATGTTCCGCCCCATCCGCATATTGGATTATCAACATTAACCTATCTGCTTGAAGGATCTATTTTTCATAGAGACAGCATAGGAAGTGCTGTTGAAATAAAACCCGGTGCTGTTAATTGGATGACCGCCGGAAAAGGTGTGGTACATTCTGAAAGAACCCCCGAATATTTAAGGCACAGCGATAAAAAACTCCATGGATTTCAGATCTGGGTAGGTCTTCCAAAGCATCTCGAGCAGTCTGAGCCTACTTTTCACCATATCGAAGAAAATGATATTCCGGTTTGGGAAGAGGATGGTATTCAGTATAAACTAATTGCCGGTGAGGCATTTGGTAAAACATCTCCTGTCCCTGTACACAGCAAGCTTTTTTTCCTTGAGATTAAAACAAAAGAAGCTAAAAAAATAAGCATAGGAAAAGACCTTTATGGGGAAGCCGCCATGTATGTTCTGGATGGAACAGTAACTACGGATGGAAATTCTTATGGTTCAAAACAGCTTATGATTGCAAAAGATACAAAGCTTTGTGAATTCGAGATGAGTGAAAACGGTACGGTTTATCTCTTTGGAGGAGAACCTTTTGATGAAGAGCGTTTTATATTCTGGAATTTTGTAAACTCTGATAAAGAGATGCTGGATCAGGCTAAAGTAAACTGGAATGATCAGAATCATGAGGCATTTCCTTTGGTTCCCGGTGACGAACAGGAATACGTTCCACTTCCCAAAGCTATTTTAAACAGAAAATAAATTCATTCATCCAGCATTATAAACCATGAAAATATTAGCATTTGCAGGAAGTACTTCTTCCACTTCTATCAACAGAGAACTGGTAAAGTTTGTCTTAAAGGATTTTCAGAATGAAGAGATCAATTTTATTGACCTCAATAATTTTACCATGCCTGTTTTTTCCGTAGATCTTGAAAAGAAAGGTTTTCCGGATGAAGCGCACCAGTTTCTACAAGTGATTGAAGAATGCGATGTCATTATCTGTTCTCTTGCCGAACACAACAGATCTTACACCGCAGCATTTAAAAATGTTTTCGATTGGGCTTCACGGATTAATGTAAAGGTATTTCAGAATAAGCCTATGCTTTTGATGAGTACTTCTCCCGGCGGTTATGGTGGCGGAAATGTAATGAATACAGCAAAGACATTTTTCCCTCAGTTTGCAGCAGATATCAAAGATACTTTCTCGCTGCCTAAATTTTATGAAAATTTCGATCTTGAAACCGGTGTTATTAATCCTGACATGCTGAATGATTTGAAAACCAAGATAGCCAATTTTAAATCCCAGCTTAAAAACTAATGAATAAAGGAAGACTGGAGGCGTTCAGTGACGGTGTTTTGGCCATCATTATTACCATTATGGTACTTGAACTGAAAGTACCGGAGGGCAGCAGCTGGTCCAGCCTCAAACCCCTTCTTCCAAAATTTTTAGCCTATGTTTTCAGTTTTTATCTATGTGGGAATCTATTGGAATAACCACCATCACCTGTTTCAGACGGTAAAAAAAGTAAACGGCAGTATTCTCTGGGCTAATCTTCATCTTCTGTTCTGGCTCTCTATGATGCCTATTGCAACGGAGTGGATCGGAAATACCGGTTTTGCCAAGAATCCGGTAGCGGCATATGGTCTGGGACTTATCATGGCTGCCATTGCCTACACCATTCTGGAGCACGTCATTATCCGGTGTGAGGGTGAAAATTCAACGTTGAAAGAAGCAATACATTCGAAATATAAAGAATATATCTCTATTATATTTTATGTTCTGGGCATCGCTACTTCATTTTTTTATCCTTATATTGCCATAGGTTTTTATTATATCGTGGCTCTCATATGGCTGATTCCGGACAGAAGAATCGAAAAAACATTAAAAGAAAATTAATATGGAAACACACGAATATCCCAACGGCGACATTACTGTCATCTGGCAGCCTCAAAAGTGTATCCACTCTGCTGTATGCGTAAAAATGCTTCCAAAAGTCTACAATCCTAAAGACAGACCGTGGATAAAAGCAGAAAATGCAACACCTGGAGAACTTAAAGAACAAATAGATCAATGCCCTTCAGGAGCATTAAGTTATAAATTCAACATACAAAAATAATGGCGGTAACGGTAAAAGCAAGTTTAGGAAAAACAAAATATTATACAGAGGTAACGGCCGGTGACAATACAATTATTACCGACGAACCTATTGATAAAGGCGGGCAGAACAAGGGTTTCAATCCTCTGGAAATTCTGGCAACCTCTCTGGCAAGCTGTACAGCAGCCACTTTAAGAATGTATATCGAAAGAAAAGAATGGGAGGTGGAAAACATCAATGTAGAGGTGGAACTTGAAAATTATCCGCTGACCAAAAGAGCGATTTTCAAAAGAGACATTACCTTTGATGGAGTTCTGGATGATGAGCAGATGAAAAGACTGCACACCATTGCTGATGCCTGCCCTGTTCATAAAATACTAACCAACGATATAGAAATACTAACTAAATTCTCATAACATGATCGAAGTAAAACAAAACAACGACGAGAAACACGGAAGTTTTGAAGCTTTCATAGATGGAAGACGCGCAGGAATGATGACTTACACTTGGGCAGGAGAAGAAAGATTTATTATTGACCACACTGAAGTGGAAGAAGCCTACAACGGAAAAGGAGTAGGTAAAGAAATGCTTTTGGCAGCTGTAGATTTTGCAAGAAAGAACGGAAAGAAGATTATCCCCCTCTGCCCTTTCGCTAAAGCAAGCTTCCAGAAGAGTGAGGAATTACAAGATGTTTTAGTGAATTAATCACTATTCTCCACCCTTACCATATTAACCTTTCAGTACGTATCTGGAAGGTTTTTTATTTTCCTGTTTTAAATGCAAAACCTGCAAATATTTCATGTTATCAGTCTATAAAAATCGACTCTGAAGTAAATTCCTCATTCACGACTGATCTTTTTTATATATTTGCTGAAATTTAAAATATAAGCATGAATTCCGGAACTATCCTTTTGCTATTTGTTTTTATCTATTTCATTGGTCTTTTAGTGATTTCTTATTTCACAAGCCGAAATTCTGATAATCAGTCCTTTTTCATCGGCAATAAAAAAAGTAAATGGTGGCTCGTTGCATTTGGAATGATAGGAACCAGCTTAAGTGGGGTTACTTTTATTTCCGTTCCGGGTACCGTCGGAAAAATGACCGGTTCTGAATATATTTTCGGAGGTTTCGAATATTATATGATGGTGATTGGTTTTTTCATCGGATATTTTATTGTGGCAGCCATTCTGCTTCCATTGTATTATAAGATGAACCTTACTTCCATTTATACGTATCTCGGAAAAAGGTTTAATGTGGAAGCCCATAAAATAGGATCTATATTTTTCATCATATCCAGAGCTATAGGGGCTACTGCAAGGTTATATCTTGTAGTGAATGTTTTACAGATATTTTTACTTGAGGGACTGGGTGTTCCTTTTTGGGTTACTGCTCTTGTGCTTTTGCTGATGGTTCTTTTATATACTTTTGAAGGCGGGGTAAAAACTATTGTGATTACGGATACATTGCAGACCTCTTTTATGATCATCAGTTTAGTGGCTTGTATTGTCTATATTTTATCCAATCTGAATTTATCATTTGGCGAAGCCTATACTATTTTGGAACAGAAAAACTATACCCATTTTATCAATTCTGATCCCAATTCCAAGACGTTTTTTCTAAAAACAATTGTAGGGGGAATTTTCATTACCATTGCTATGACCGGTCTGGATCAGGAAATGATGCAGAAAAACATCTCTGTGGATAACCTTAAGAACTCAAAGAAAAACATGCTGACCTTTGCAGGAACGCTTCTATTTGTAAATCTTGCGTTCTTATTTCTGGGAGGTTTACTTTATCTTTTTGCATTACAAAACGGAGCAGAATATGGAGTGATAAATTCTGAAACGGTGACCAATATTTTCGGATTTAAAGATGCATCAGGAAATATAAAAAACATTATGGGTGACGACCTTTTCCCGGCCTTATCACTTCAGGGATATTTCCCGATGGCCATTTCCATCATTTTTATTATTGGCTTAATTTCAGCATTATTCCCTTCAGCAGATGGAGCGTTAACAGCCGTGACAAGCTCATACTGTGTGGACCTTTTAAATCTTAATGAAGACAAAACCAAATCTGAAAAAGAAAAAAAACACCTCCGTATGAAAGTGCATTTGATTTTCACCGTGGTTTTCTTTATCCTGATCATGGTTTTCAAGACGATGAATGATAAATCGATTGTTTATCTTATTATGGAAGTTGCCGGATATACCTACGGACCACTTTTAGGTCTTTTTGCTTTCGGAATTTTCACCAAATTTAAAATATCAAAAAAATACTCCATTCTTATCGTAACTATTTTAGCTCCTGTCCTTACCTATCTGATCAATTTTGCGGTAACATCTTATACCGATTACCGGATTGGCGTAGAGCTGATTGTTCTGAATGGATTGCTGACGTTTATCGGGTTGTGGCTGGTAAAGGATAAACAGTATCTGAGAGTCGTTTAATTATAATCATTTAGCATATGAGGCTAATAAATAATAAAGGCTGTTTTACGAGTAAAACAGCCTTTATTATACACTTAATATGGTATTTATTCTTTAATCCACTTGATGGTTTTATCCATATTTTTAGTTTTAACATTAATTAAATAATCTCCTTTAACTAAGTGGGTTAAATTAAAGGTACCCACTTGATCATGATCCGCTTTATTATTGGGCTTGCTCAATACCAATTTTCCACTTACATCATAGATCGCAATATCATAGAGTTCATTTGAATTGGTAAACTTGATATTCAGAAGACCTTTGCTCGGATTAGGATATACTACAAATACATCGTTATTTCCTTTAGTTTCGTTAACCCCTAATACCTTACTAATCGTGAAATTGATAGGGTTAATATTATAAAAGACATTTCCTTCTCCAGCAACCATAATCCTAGCTTGTGCCGTGCTCACATTAGGAATGATAACCGTTTCTGAGCCATCATTTGGTGTAGAAGCTACAATTGTAATAGGATATGTAAGACCACCGTCTGTTGAAAGTAAAATACTTACATTGGCACAGCTTACAGGAGCGGCAGTGGTATTGGCAACATCCCATGTTATTGTTTGAGAAGTGTCACCATTCCAGTTTACAGCTGAAACAGGCGCCGTAACCAGGAACGGACCTGAATTTCCGTCAACAGTAACAGAGGCATCATCATTGGCAACTCCGCCACAACCGGCATTATTATCTCTCACGGTCAGTCTGAATTCCATAGTTCTTCCATAGGATGGTAAAATTTCTCCTTTAGTGGTAACATTATTAATCACATCTGTAATTTGTGGAAAATATCTGTAAGGAACAGTAGTAGGCATAAATGATCTGAATAAAGGAGCATTTCCGGCTGGCGCATTCCAGTTACCTGCCGGCCCCGTATCATTTTGTTCCCAGCAATAGGTAAGTCCATTATTTTCAGCATCTGTTGCGGAGCCCGTTAATTTAAACGGAGTACTCTTAGGTATGGTATAATTATTCCCGGCATTTACAATAGGAGCTGTATTGGCAGCAGGAATTGTCACCTGGCATGTTGATGACTGAACTGCTGTTGTGATAGACTGGAATGAACGGGTATGAAAAATAGGAATACTATTAGGGGCTAAATTATTTGTACTGCCACAAATACCTGCATACGCCATAATGGTGATTCCGCTTCCGGGTTCTACAGCATTACTGCCACTACGATTGCCATTACAGCTTGATGTGGTTGCGTTAAAAGTATGAGGTCCCCAAAACTGGTGTCCTACTTCGTGAGCAACATAATCAATATCATAAGGATCACCAACAGGGTTAGATTTACCTGTAATTCCGCGTGCTTTATAATCAGGATCGCATATGCCATAATAGGCTAATCCACCTCCTCCTGTACTAAATGTATGTCCTACATCATAATTAGCAGTTCCAATGATGGCATCAATTACTGTTTGGCTTTGATCAATTAATATGTCACTGTTATTATTTCCGGTAAAAGGATCTGTATTAGGGTCCGTAAAAATAATACTGGTTTCATTAGGAATTAAAACCAATCTCACAGCTACCTCCTGCTCATATACTCCATTCACTCTGTTGACCGTCGTTACAATAGCAGATAAGGTTTGAGCAACTGTAGGTGTGGCTACCCCCGTTGCAGCCATTGCATACTGATTGGTACAAGCTACAGCAAACCGGAAAACTCTAATTTGAGTCCCTACGCTTGCGGTAACGGTTTTTTGTTCGTTTTTTTTTTCTAATGGAACATTCTCATCCTTTGTACCGCAGATGCCTGGCTGCTTATCGATTAAATCACTTTTTTTGTAAATGATATAATTATTAACATCATTTTTTGCATAAGGATCAATATACGTATCGCCTCCTACCACAGATTTTATCTGCGCATGGAAACCCAGTTCTGTAAAATCCAGTTTTACAGTAGCATATTGGTCATCCACTCCCTGTCCTGTGAAAGTAATAATTTGAGGAAACTTATCCGCCAATTGGGGAGCCATTACTGAAGATTTCCAGATTTTAAATTTTGCTTTCGTCCCGTCTGGCATAGGTAAGACAATAATGGGTGCTTTATCTTTAACATCATTATCTCTCAGTTCCGGGACTGAATTGAAATAGCTTTTCATTCCAGCCACATCCAGTTTATAGGTAAGAAACTTCTCAGGCTCTACGGTTCTGTTTTTAGGCTCTGCTTTAATAGACCTTTCATTGATCCCGGTAAAAAAATCCTGTGCTTTCCCCAGGGAAATGGATAAAATGAATATCCCCAGATAAAATAGTTGTTTAATTTTCATATTTATGATTTTTGATTTTTGATTTCAGGAGAACTACATACAATACTCCGGACTATAAATAATTATAAAAATAATAAAATTAAAACGAGTATTATATTAATAATAATAAAAAATTAATAGTTTTTCACAAAAACAACACAATAAATATGATATCACTATAAAACAAAACATGCTACAATTCTTTACCCCAAAAGGTTGCAAAATGATATTTGAAGAGAAGAATGAATGCCTATTTCCTTCGGAATTAATGATAGTAACTTCCACAGAATTGTCTTTTTTGAATATCTTTTTTGAATATCTTTGCAGTGGATAATAAGAATGCAAACACCCGTGCATTAAAAAACTAAAAACTATGAAAAAATTGATTTCAATTTTCGTGTTCCTATTGACACTAAGCTCTATAAATGCTCAGGAGAATTTTGAAGTTTCTACTTTAAGAATTGGCCCATATAAGGTTTTCATGCCAAAAGCTGAGGCTGAAAAAATTTCCGGTACACAACTGAAGACTTCAGACGGGGATAAGAAAAATATCGTAAAATACAGTGGTGAATCAATCCAAATTGACATTTTCGATAATTACATTAATGAGGCTAATCCAAGCGTTCCTTCTATTTCTTATATGACGACTTCCAGTAAAAAGTTTAAAACTAAAAGTGGAATTGGAGTTGGAAGTACCAGAGATGATCTTATCAATGCTTACAGAAATTATCCTAATTTCTGTGTACATCCTGATTGGGATCAAAATGGCAAACCTATAAAAGATACCGGTTATTTTACCCTGGAAGACAGTGATGCAGGCACACAATTAAGTTTTAAATTTATTAATAATATTGTTACTGAAATTTCAGTTTACCTTAATGAGGGCTGCTAAAAACAGGGAAAATATGTAAATAAGTCAAAATCCGGGTTTTCATATCCGGATTTTTACATTTCCATAAGCCGGTAAAAAATTGTAAATTCGCGTGCAAATAAATCAGATATAATGAGTAAAAGTATTGAAGAGTTAAAATCTCTTACTACACAGATCAGAAGAGACATTTTAAGAATGGTTCATGCTGTTAATTCAGGCCACCCGGGCGGAAGTTTAGGTTGTACAGAATACTTCACAGCACTTTACGGAAAGGTGATGAACTATCATCTTCCTTTTACTATGGAAGGGAAAAATGAAGATCATTTTTATCTATCAAACGGGCATATTTCACCTGTTTTCTACTCTACTTTGGCAAGATTTGATTTCTTTCCGGTGGAAGAACTGAAGACGTTCAGAAAACTGGATTCAAGATTACAGGGGCACCCAACTACTCATGAGGGACTTCCTGGGATCAGAATCGCTTCAGGTTCTCTTGGACAGGGGCTTTCTGTGGCACTTGGTGTAGCACAGGGTAAAAAATTAGACGGAGATCAGTCTCTTGTTTATACACTTCACGGAGATGGCGAGCTTCAGGAGGGTCAAATCTGGGAAGCTTTAATGTATGCTGCGGCTAAAAAAGTAGACAACATTATCTCTACTATAGACTACAACGGACGTCAGATTGACGGGGATACAGATGATGTATTGAACTTAGGAAATCTTCATGCGAAACTGGAGGCTTTCGGATGGACGGTACTTGAGGAGAAAAACGGAAATGATCTTGAAGCAGTAATTGCTATTCTTGAGAAGGCAAAAACTGAAACAGGAAAAGGAAAGCCTGTAGTGATCATCCTTCATACTGAAATGGGTTATGGGGTAGATTATATGATGGGAAGCCACGCATGGCATGGAAAAGCTCCTAATGATGAGCAATTGGATACAGCATTCAAACAATTGTATTTAGAAGCTCCGGCAGATTACTAATATCTTAACATCTCGATTAAAAAAATAAAAATGAAATATACATATACAGAAAAAAAAGATACACGTTCAGGATTCGGAGCAGGATTAGCAGAGCTGGCTGACAAAAACCCTAATGTAGTAGCACTTTGTGCAGACCTTATCGGTTCTTTAAAAATGGAGAAATTCATTGAGAAAGCACCGGAGAGATTCTTTCAGATAGGGATTGCTGAAGCTAATATGATGGGTATTGCTGCAGGGCTTAGCATTACAGGAAAAATTCCTTTTACAGGAACTTTTGCTAACTTTTCTACTTCAAGAGTATATGACCAGATCCGTCAGTCTATCGCTTATTCTGGGAAAAATGTAAAAATCTGTGCCTCTCACGCAGGTCTTACCTTAGGGGAAGATGGTGCTACCCACCAGGTTTTGGAAGATATCGGAATGATGAAAATGCTTCCTGGTATGACGGTAATCAATCCTTGTGACTACAACCAGACAAAGGCAGCCACTATTGCTATTGCTGATTTTGAAGGTCCTGTATATTTAAGATTCGGAAGACCTACTGTTCCGGTATTCATTCCTGAAGATATGCCTTTCGAAATTGGAAAAGGGATCATGTTGCAGGAAGGTACTGATGTAACCATTGTGGCCACAGGGCACCTTGTATGGGAATCTCTTGTTGCAGCTGAAGAGCTTGAAAAAGAAGGTATTTCTTGTGAAGTAATCAACATCCACACGATTAAACCTTTAGATGAAGAGATCATCTTAAAATCTGTTGAAAAAACAGGAAAGATTGTTACTGCTGAAGAGCACAACTACCTTGGTGGCTTAGGAGAATCTGTAGCAGGAATGCTTGCAAGACAAAGACCTACAAGACAGGAATTCGTAGCGGTAAATGATACATTCGGAGAGTCTGCAACACCTGCAGAACTGATGAAGAAGTATAAAATTGATGCTGCAGCGGTAAAAGAAGCAGTAAAAAGAATCTTAGCTAACTAAGAAAGCCTTTTTCAAATGATAATATAAAAGCCGTCTCTGTGAGACGGCTTTGTTTTTATTCAGTTAAAAGTAATTATTTCAATCCAAAGTTTTTAGAGATCCTTACTCCTATTCTTTTTTCAAAAAATCAGAGCACTATAGCTTAGAGGAACCCATAAAAATTTACCTTGTCAGAATAATCTTATGTGTATAGGTTTCCTTGTCTTTTGTTTGCACAGTCAGCATATAGACTCCTCCGGGTAATGCTGCCGGCAAATCAATGGTTTTAGATCTGAATTTCGAACGAAAAACTTCTTTCCCAAAAGTATTGTTGATGAAAATATTGGCATCTGTAAAATCAATATTTCCTTCTAAAGTAATTTGTCCTGTGGTAGGATTAGGAAACAGGGTTAAGACTTTTTCTGCAGAAACAGTTTTCATTACCTTGGCAGAAGGTACCGTTACAGGCTGATAAACATTTTCCTGATAGGCATAATGGATTTTTAATTCATTTGTATAATAACGGGATCTTTCCATAATGAATATAACACCGTTATATGGGAGTGACGTCATAAATTCTATCGTCCCTTTATAAGGGTTTTGAGGGTCTATTTTTAGCCCACCAGAGATCGTTTCACCATTACTATTATTAGGGTTTGTCGTGCCAATATTAACCTCTTTATCAATTACCTGATCAATAGGTTTACCGTCACTGCTCACCCCAATTACAAGTTTAGTAGCGGTTTTAATAGTTGGGAATTGAAGACTTTGGCTAACAGGGACCCCATCAATCTCAGAAAGGGGCTGGATCAATTTAGAGAAATCAATTTCATTAGGCCCAACTGCATTTTGCGGATTTTGGACTGTACAACCTGGACACAGAGCAAGATGATTTTCACTACTTGCATAGACTCTATCAAGCTGATAGGCGTAATACACCCGAAGTCCACCATTAATGTTTATTCCAGTACCCACCCTCAATAAAACCCGGTCATAAGGTTTGGCCGGTGTAAATTCTATAGTCCCTCTACTGGGATCAGCTGCTCCGACTTTAAGAATCTCATTGCTAATAGGCTTGAAATCATTATTTGCTATGTTTCCGTTATAGGTTTGTACAGAAACACCTCCCAGCAATTGCACAGACAAACCGGCTTGATTCCCGCCAATACCTATCACAACTTTCGAATACGTTTTTACCGAAGGAAAAATTAGAGTTTGCTCCATACTCGCAAACAATCCTATTGGAATATTTATGGCAGCATAACTGCTTTCATCAGGCCCAACTGCATTTTCTGGATTTTCGACGGAGCAAAGAACGCAAGGTCCATAACGTTGATTACTCTGACTGCTTACATACACTTGTTGTGCATATACTAGCGTGTTCGTAAAGAACACCAATAAGGGAAACAGTATTGCCTTTCTAAAAGTGCAACCTGCTAATAAATAAATTTTCATATTATTAAGGTTTTGGGTTTAGTTTTTTGAGTTAAATTTTAAATCAAATTCTGAGTGGAAATTTTAATAAATTAAAAAAGGCACAAACAATATAAAATTTCTGACCGTTAATGATACAGTACGTTCGTAACAAGCCTCTGTCATCTGGATGAAAATATTTGGAGTTATCTACATTTAAAACTTCTTGATAGTTACAGTTCTAATACCTACCTATTCATACATTGATAAAAAGTAACTGATGTCAAGGGCAGTATAAAATAATTTAGTTGGTATTTATTTAAAAGATTAAGTCTAAATAAGATTATTAAACGAGCCAGGTACAACCTCATTCAATCTTGGCTTTCTTATACAAATGAGAAAAAATGTAGAAAAAATATTTATTCTCATAGTTATAGTTTTTTAGCATCACATCCTAAGTAAGACAACTTACTTAATTTTAGTATATCAAATATAAAAAAATATTAATTAATAAATATCAATCATAATTTATTTTACTTGAATAAATTAAATTTAATGTTTTTGTTTTATAAAAAATTAACAATGTAAACTTTCAGTTAAAGTCATATTATAAACAAAACCCCGGCTGTTTCTTTGAAGCAGCCGGGGTTTATATAAGGCTTAGATATATACTATTACCGCCCTTCAGCAGTATTCATCGGAATTCCCACTGCCTGCAGTATCGGATATAATATTTCTTCTATATACTCATCTTCCCTCCTATCGGAAGCTTTAGACCCCGAAAAATAATTACTGATCCTGTAGTTTTTTACAAACTGATTTCTTTTTTTCCCAATGGAGAAACAGTAAGATCCCGATTCTTCATTCACAAAATAGGTCATTTCATCAAAGCTCATGATCTTTCTGGAGAAATACAGCTTTCTATAAATGCATTTCTGAGATTTATCAAAAATATAGGTCACCGGAATTCTGAAAATAAGATCAAAGAGGAAGTAGATCATATAAACAGCCCATAATCCCAGGGCAATCTGAAAGGTACCCGAAGACATCTGGGCTCTGTAAAAGTAAATAACAGGAAGTGCTATAACTCCAATGGCAAGCCACCATACCAAAATGCGCATAAAGCTGTATTGAGGCATTATACGGATTTCGTTTCCGTCTTCCCTGAACCTATACCGGTCTATTACGTCCATCATTCAAATTATTGCTGTTCATGATATCTTCCGTCTCATTGATCATCTTCTGTATTCCTTTGTGAGAGACGGCTTGTCCTAAAGCTAATTTTTTGTCTTTTCCGTCTACCTGAAAATGGATAGAAAGAATCACGTTGATCGTAATAAATCCCATATATTTCGTCGCCACTACTTCAAAATTCGTAAAATCCTTCAGGTGATAGGTTTTTGCAGGACTAAAAACGGTATGCTTTCCTGTAATAGTCTGCCGGTCCATATCAATAATAAACTTCTTTGTAAAGAAATTGATCACAATAAGGACAGCAACGGCTATTGTCACGTAGGATAACCATTTTAAATCTATCCTGTAAAACAATATAGTAACGGCAAGAAAAAAGATGGCCACTATAAAAACAAACACAGGCTGGTTTTTAAAAATGTATTGGTTTCCTTCTTTTTTGTAGTAGTTAAGTGTATTCATAATTAATATTTCTGTTCTTATTTGATTAAGGTTAATTTTCTCTGTCTATCTCTCGTCCCATTAGTTTTTCCAGCTTTCCGAACATATTTTCAATACTTAGTACCTCCAGGTCTGGGTGCTTTTTAAGCCATTGAGCATTCAAATCTACTATATCTTCCTCCAGGTTGTAGAATGAATCATTTTTCAGCTTGTCTCTTGTTTTATTAGGCCCAAAATACTCGCTTTCTAAAAACTTCTGCAGCTCTCCTTCTTCCAAACTTTCTACTTTGGCACATTGC
This sequence comes from Chryseobacterium sp. WG23, assembly GCF_024586575.1. NCBI lineage: Bacteria > Pseudomonadati > Bacteroidota > Flavobacteriia > Flavobacteriales > Weeksellaceae > Chryseobacterium > Chryseobacterium sp. WG23. The sequence goes on along the minus strand of NZ_JALCZE010000012.1, from coordinate 119,217 downwards.
TCAAGAAATAAATCCAGATTTTTTTGAGCCTTTATTTTGTTAAGTCCATCTTTTATAATGCCGTTAAGTTCAGTTGACCATCCGGAATTCCAGACAAATTGGGAAAAATTTCCGTTTTTATATTGTGACAAATAGTAATCGATAAAGTAACTGGTTATTGAATCTTCATGCATCTGATCCTGTTCCAAACCTTCTTCATTCAGCAGATTGATAACGGAGATGTTAGAACTAATCACGTCATAAGGTTCATTGCTGTTAAAAGAAGTATCCGAAACAATTATTCTATTCAGTTTCATATTTTTATAATGTAAGGTGTTTTCTAAATCCACTTATGGAATATCAGCTGCTCCACGTATTCATCCATGCGAGGTATTCATCTTTATATTTATTGTTGTTGAGACCTGTAATGATATTTTCCAAATCTTCCGTTTCAAATTCATATTCTGAAACTGTAAAAATCAGGAATATATCTTCACCGGTAATCTGACTAAAGAAATTATCCTCTTTAAGCTTTTTCAATACTTCAATACAGCTTGAGTACAGTTTACTTTGAAATCCTTCAAACCATTCATCATCTTCATCATGCTTATCCAGCTCAGCTCTCAGCTGAGTACAGATGTCACTGAATTCCTCTTCTGCCCCATTCATTTCATATTTCCATTCAGCCGGCTCATATTTATAGTAAAGAGCATCCTCATTATCTGCATTTTCAAGCATTGCAAGAGTATTTGTAGCAGGACATACAGTCATAGCACCTTCATCACTGTATAATGCAAAACTATAGATCTTCTCCTCACCATGTTGGGCATACATTTCCAAAAATGCTTTCTTTGTTGCTTTTTCTATCTGTTGTTTTAAAATTTCAAAATCCATCCTTTTTTTTAAAGAGCCCGTAAAATTACCCTTATCCTACTAAAGGAGCATACTAAAATACAGTAAGTCCTGTCTATTTTCCCTATTATAGACAATATGTTTTTTAAACTTTTGTTTTTTTTAATAAAATCTGTGAAAATAAACTCATTAAAGCTCACATAAGTTTTAAAAAATAAAAGATTTTTTGCTAAAATGTACTTTTTATTTTCAATCCGTTTAAACTTAAAATAAACTAAATTAGGTAACTATATACGAGTTTACACAAACTTACTAAATAGAAATCAGCAAATCATTTAAAAATAATATCTGCCGTAACTTCACTCAAAAATAAAGCTATGGCAGATATTAAAAAGAACCAATGAGGAATTGTTTGAAGAATTAAAATCACGTGGGTTTACTTTGATTTCGGACGGTCGTAAAGAAATGGACTCAATGGTTGTTTCCGTTAAACCTTTTCAAAAAGATGTTTATTATACATTCCAAAAAGACTGGTATAAATGCGTAAGAGGTAGTGGGTCAAACTAAGGACGATGCTCAGTAAGTCCAGTCCACGTTGAACCAATTAAAGTTGAAACTATTAACCCATAACTTAATTTATACTACACCTAATTTTGAATTTACCAGATTCCTGTGAGTAGAATAAAAAGCAAACGCTTTGTTTTGTTAAAAGTTGAATTGCAAATCTAATTAAAGTTTAAGACTTGCAAAAGATTTATTTTTCCGATTTAGGATCAAATCCTAATCCCTTTTTTAGTTTTTGGTCAAAGTCAGATAAATTACTTTCTTGTTCAGCTTGTTTTAAAAATCCGCTTATACTAAATTCTGATCGTGGGGGAATTTTACCAGATACTTTAATTTCAGCTACCACTTTATCAAAATCAGACTTATATTCTACATCTTGAATTACTCTAAATTTTTCATATTCATTTTCTGCTATTTTTTTTGCAATAGATTTTGAAACTTTTCCAGAATCTTTTAATATGTCATATTCATTGAATGATAAGAAAGCATCTAATTTTACAATCCAATCTAACATTTTCATTTCTCTATTTCTGTCTGCCATATTTTCTGCAAAATCTAAATACATAGTAACAACTCTATTCAAATTTCTTATTTCATCTTGATTCAAATAATTTTTAGCAACTGTAACATCAGTTTTTAGAATCTTGCCACCTTTTTTTTCATTCTTCCAAGAGGTTAATCCCATATTTTGACTTTTATAATCTGCTCTCAGTTTTATCAATTCTGCTGCTGTATGATTATGAATAGCCCAATGTAATTTATTCTGAACTGTAGCATAGAATTCTTGTGTTATTGGTGAATGAGGATCATAATCTATTGAAGTAGCATATATATCTGTTATTTTTTGATAAAAAAGCCTTTCACTTGATCGGATTTCTCTAATCCTTTCAAGTAATTCTGCAAAATAATCTTTTCCAAACATTTTATTACCCTGCTTTAATCTTTCATCGTCTAAAGCAAAACCCTTAATCATATATTCTTTTAGCACAGAGGTGGCCCACTTCCTAAATTGTGTAGCTTTGTATGAATTAACCCTGTAGCCAACCGATATAATTACATCTAAATTATAGAAATTCACTGGTTTCGTGGATGTTGCAATGTGCATTTTTTGCACATTACTACTTTCAATTAATTCTCCATCTTCAAATATATTTTGTAAATGCTTCGTTATACCACTAATATCAATATCAAATATTTCTGACATAGACTTCTGAGTAACCCAAATTGTTTCATTATTATCATCAACAATAACTTGAATGTTGGTTTTACCTTCTTCAGATTGATAAAATATAAATTTTGAGTAATTTTCTTGATTATCCATTAATAAGTGTTTTGTAGGTTAATTTTAAAAGTAGTAAATTAAATCTGTTTTCTTCTGTATGTTTTCTTGTATTGTATCTAAATACAAACTCATCAACATACATTTGTAGGTGCTTTTTAGATGTAGCATGATATATTCCATACATGCCACGTTTTAATAAAGACCAGAAGCCTTCAATAGTATTTGTATGTATACGCCCGTTTACGTATTCTGATTGATTATGCTTTACAATACTGTGATCGTAAATTTCAGAAACACCTTTATAACCCAACCACTCATCTGTGTATATTTTAGCACTTTCTTTTACGTCTTTAATTATTTCTCTAGTTAATGTATTTGACTTTATGTCTTCAACTTTATAAGCGTTCAATTTACCGTCAGGTTCAACCATTCCAACTACTGGAGTTTTATCCTTTGCGCTTCGTCCTTGTGATCCATCAATCTTTTTATTTGCGTGGCGATTTTTATTCTTTCCACCAATATAAGTTTCGTCTGCTTCAACTTCACTATCTAAATCATTATTATTCTCAATGCCAAAACATTTTTTAATTCGTTGTAACATGAACCATGCAGACTTTTGAGTAATATCTAAGTCTCTGCCTAATTGTAAAGATGAAATTCCTTTCTTGTGAGAGGTAACTATATAAATAGCCAAAAACCATTTCTGTAACCCTAATTTAGTGTTATCAAAAATGGTATTGGTTTTAACGTTGAAGTATTTGCCGGTATTTTTACATCGGTATTTATTACCTTTGCAATTGTAGACTTTTGAAGTTGGATCAAATGGAGAAATTACATTACCATTCCATCTTAACTTTTCCAAATGTTCAATACATGATTGTTCGTCCGGAAAGGCTTTTATAAGATCTAAAATTGATTTAAAATTCGTGTTAATCATAACATCTGCTATTTATAAAAGCAAATGTAAGAACTTAATTACACAACAACAAATTTAATTTATGTAGAATTATATATAGTCACCTTAAATTATTTATAGCCTTTCGTTCAGCTTTGTGACTCAATTTTTAATTATTTTAAACAGGCTTCAGTCAGTATATCATTGTGTACAATAGAAAATAATACAAGCATATCAATTTATCACACAATATATTACAATTTTATTTTCACTATTACTTTATTTTTAAAAAAGTCTGCATTATTTCATTAAAAATATTTATTCTGTTATTTTAATATGTACAAATTATATTGAAATCTACAATATAAAAAACAAATTTCATCACAATGAAGTGATGTATTTATATTTACATTTGAACCATCAACGCTGATAAAATATTTTCTATCTATTAAAACTGTATGTGCACAGTACAAAGTCGATATGTAGAATAACCTATCCCTATGCCAGGGATGATATGGCAGACAATATATTAATTTAAAAAATTCAAAACATGAAAAAGCTTACAGGAATGAAGGGTAATTTCTCTTCTACAGAAAACAGAAAATTACAAAGAAAAGATTTAAAGTCAATCCACGGAGGTTATCTGAAAGCAGATTACAGCTATGTAGCAACAGACGGTGGAGCTAACTGCTATGATAAGCAGACTTGGAAAGATGGTACGTTGCAGTCTACACTGTATGTAGGCTGTTAGTCGTAAACAATGTAAACTATAGAGGTTCATTCCTCTATAGTTTTTAATACTACTGAACTTTATCGCTATTTTACTCTTTACCTAATCTACAAATCTATGAGGAAAAATACTGCATACTATTTTATATATACCTTAGTTATTAGCCTGTTTATTTTTTCTTCCTGTAAAAACAGAAATCTAAATTATATCGCCTATTATAACAAAGTCAATGAAATTGACAGCATCTACCGATTCAAAAAAGATACACTTTCTGCGATAAAACAATATAAGAAGCTTTTCAGGAAATATCCACCTTTAAATCAGGATCGTATCCAGGAATATGAAACTTACATCAGATTCGCTGATCAGCACCATAAAAATTTCGGTGGAAAAAAAAGCCTTTATAAACTGATTCCTTTAATTGCCCCTTATTGGCAATATAGAAAGGAGGATACCCGCTTTATACAGTTATATAAAAAATATGGTATAAACCGACAGGAAATAGATCTGGAAGTAGCACAATGGAAAAAAAGACTTAATAGAAAACTAATAGATTCATTCACCGTTGCATTTAAGCGTGATCAAGACAGTCGTAAAAACAGTTTGGATATCATTAAAAACGACAAAAAAAATGCTGAAATGCTGAAATGGATGTTTGAGAATGAAGGATTTCCCAGCCTGCAGAAAATAGGTTTATGGAATGGAGACTTTTTTATACCATCAGGTCCATTATTACTTCATATGGCTAATTATGGCGAATATCACTCTTATTTCAAGACCAAAATATTAGAATATGTAAAATCCGGTGAATGCCCTCCGCGGGATTATGCTGCCATGATAGACCGGTATTATCTGCATGTTCTTAAAAAAGATCCACCTTACTGGGTTTATATAGGAAATGGTAACTTAAAAGATTCAGCAGTTATCAATCGTAACCGAAAAAGTATAGGACTTCCTGGTCTTAAGCATGCACAAGTTATTACCAAAGACTTTTCTAAAAAGAATAAAACGGAAAAATGATTCTGATTATTTCTCAAAATCAAGAGATCACTACAACTGAAGTTATAAAATGGCTGCTGAAAATGGGTAAGCCTTTTATTCGTGTCCATGAGGACGAAGTTTTTAAAATTAAAACAAAAGAAAAACGGATCTATCTGGAAAGTCAAAGAAACAGTTTTTTTATTGATGATATTACCAGCATCTGGTACAGAAGAGGAGGATTGGTTTTTGAGCATTTACAATACAAAAATGAATCCATCAATCTCAATATGAATGAATACCAGCACTGGCTGGAAGATTATGTAAGGAAGACGTTAGAGTCTAAAAAACACATCAATAAAGAGAGTAACAGTGATGTCAATAAATTACTGGTGCTGGAGCAGGCACAGAAATTTGGCTTAGACGTCCCTGCTTATTTTCTTGCAGATACTACAGACGGGGTGCAACTTGAAAAAACTATTATCAAAACCATTGGAGGCAATCCGCGGGTGGAAAACATCACCAAAGATTCCACAGGTATGATGTACACCTCTGTAGTTAAAGAATATGAAGATGCCAGCTTCTTTGTCACTTTTTTTCAGGAAAAAATTGAAAAAGATTTCGAGATCAGAAGTTTTTATCTGAACGGCACCCTATGGTCCACAGCCATCTTTTCCCAGAATGATGAGCAAACTAAAATTGATTTCAGAAAGTACAATAATCAAAAACCTAATAGAAACGTCCCTTATCAACTTCCAAAAGATGTTGAAGATAAAATTCATCTTCTGATGCAGTCTTTAGATCTCAATTGTGGCTCCCTGGATTTTATTAAAAGCGGAAACAAATATTATTTTTTAGAGGTCAATACCGTAGGACAATTCCTGGGACTGTCCGTCATATGCAATTATTCATTAGAGAAAGAAATTGCAGATTATTTATGATCCTCCTATTTAAAAAAATAATTATCCCAATATGAAAAAGAATTTTATTCCAAAAGAAAAACACCCACTACCTCTTATCTATAAAAATGTGGAGGTCGTAAAAAATAAAAAGAGAGAAAAGCCACATTTCAATATTACCATAGAATGTGAAAGATACCAAACTGATTTCTATGTAAAACTAAAACCCCATAAATCCCTGGTAAGACTGATATGAAATATTTCAACCTATTCAGCACTATTTTCATCACAAAAGGAGCCAATAGAATCCTTGTGTCAGATTTACAGAGAAACACGTCGGAACTGTATCCTATGGAGCTGTATGAGCTTATTGAAGAATTGAAGACTCATCCCATTGAAAATATCCTCAGCAATTACGATCATGAGTCTCAAGAGATTGTAGAGGAGTATGTAGATCTTCTATTGGAAAAAGAATATGGTTTTATTACTGAAAACGGCTGGGATCATAATTTCTCTCCATTATCTTATGAATACAGAGATTACAGTACAATTTCCAATATTTTTATAGAACTTGGAAATGTAGATATTCTGCATAAACTAAAAAATTCAATAGAAAATTTGGGAATCAGACATCTGGTTATATTCTCTACAAGCAAATTTTCTTTTGATGAATTCCTGAAAATTGATCAGCTGTTTACAAACACCCCTTTAGAAAATATTGAGATTTTCTCTCCGCATCATCACCAGCTTGATCATCATTCTCTCGAAGAGCTAAGTGACAAGGTATCCAGAATTCATAGCCTTGTATTATATAATGCTGCCTGCTCCTCTTTTAAAGTAAACAATACACTTAGGTTTACTGTCGATTTTATAAAACAGGATTTAAAGATAACTTCGTGTGGTATAGTTGATATGAAGTATTTTAACACGAATATTTCTAAAGTGCTGGAAGCCATGAATCACAATTCCTGCCTTCATAAAAAGATGGGTATTGATATCAACGGCAATATTAAAAACTGTCCTTTAATGCCGGAAATCTATGGCAATATCAACCACCAGAGCCTTGAAGAGGTGTTAAAAAAGTCTGAATTTAAAAAATACTGGGACCTTACCAAAGAAGGTATAGAAACCTGTAAGGATTGTGAATTCAGGAATATCTGCACAGACTGCAGGGCGTATACAGAACAGACCCATATAAACAGAGATGGACTGGACATATCAAAGCCTTTGAAGTGTGGCTATAACCCTTATTCCACAGAATGGGAAGAATGGACCCAAAATCCGTTAAAATCAAAGGCAATTCAACAGTATAGAGAGCTGGAAAAAAAGAATAGCTGAAATCCGATTTCTCTACTATAAAATTCCTTCCACTCTCAGCCAATACAAAACATCTGCTATCTGAAAAACTTCCATTTCGGAATGATAGCCAGCATTCCAAATCCTGTAAAAAGGAAAAGATTGGTAACATCGGTATACAAGAAGGTAGACAGGTAATAATTATGCATAAAGAAATGCAATACCAGCAATGCCGGGAACATAAAGATTCCCACTTTTCTATAGAAGAACATCAACACGAGGCCAATCATCATCAGCGCATCAATGGAAAAGATAACGTAAAAGTACCATCTTGGAATTTCAAGATATTCATGCTGTAAATATTCATCCACATCAATTCCAAGTCCCATAACCGTAAATAACATCAGGGCAGCAAATGCCAGTACAAATCCCCATCCTTTCTTCGGATCTTCATCAAAATAGCTGTATTCTTCCATGGTACAAAAATAAAGAACTTATGAGAGATTTCATAAGTTCTTTTATAATAATTCGTTTAAAATTTGAATTAGATTGAGATCGCGTTGATCAGTCTGTTTTTGTCACTTAAGTACTCTTCCATAGAGATCATACTTTCTGTTCTCATTACATCCTGAATATCATCTATCTGATAGATAATTCTTTTTGCATCTTCAGTGTTCTTAGCTCTTACTTTACAGAAAATATTATATTTTCCTGAAATAACGCTAGCTTCAATTACGTTAGGAATAATTGACAGTTCTTTCAATACTTCCTGAGTACGGTTTGATTTTGTCAAAAGTATTCCGATGAAAGCGGTGAAATGATAATCTAGTTTACCATAATCAATATTAAGAGATGATCCCAAAATAATACCTGCATCTTCCATCTTTTTCACTCTTACGTGAATTGTTCCAGCAGAAACGTCCATCTGCTTTGCAATTTCTGTAAAAGGCATTCTTGTGTTTTCTACTAAGAAATCAAGAATCTTCTTGTCTATTTCGTCCAGTTGATAGTTCATATTAGTTAAATTACAATTTCTTTAAAAAATCTATGTATTTTTTGCAAATTTATAAAAAATAATTTAACTAAAAAAATTATATCAAACATTAACAATAATTAACACGGATGATAAAAATCATTAAAATATTCAGATTATTTCCCTGCTGATTTTATAGAATCTGTTTTTATTTCACTTTTAGCCTCAGTAGATTTTTTATCTTTTTTCTTCTTTTTGAACAAAGAATTAAAGCTTTTGCTCCATACAACTCCCATTCCATAGGCTTGATTAGCAGAACCGTTGGTACTTACCATACCAATATTGGTAGGTTTTGAATATCCTCTCAGGACCAGAGTACCGTCATTTTTTTTAGAAAGATCATACTCTACAGATCCCTCTCCTGAGAGATAATTCGTCTGTGTTCCCTCAGTTTTTGTTAACGGAATACCCAATCCTGTTTTTACATTTATCCTTGGTGAAAGGGCTACACTTACTCCGGCGTTGGCTCTATCTCCAATGTTGGCATTCTGATCTCCTTTTACGTAGTTCAGGTCAATCTGGAATTCGTTACTCATTGTGTTCAGAACAGATCCCAGCTGCTTAAGAAGCATATTATATCCGGATGATTCCGCTACATCTCCAACATTAACGTCCACACCTCCTGTATTGGATACATTAAAGGTACTCAACAGCAATACTGAACCAAACTGAAGCACCTTCTCTCCTTCCTGGCTCATTTTTGCAGCTAGCGTTTCCCTTACCTGGCTGGAAACATCCATAGCAGTCACATCAAGATCTACTTTAGGATCTATCAGAGACCTGCTGATATTGGCCTGCAGCAAAATACTGATAGGCTGAAGCTTTCCAAGACTAAGATATTCCCCCGCATTAGAAACCATCCTCATATAATTGGCGGTAATATCAAGGGAAGGTTTCATAGCATCGCCATCCCATCTGATACTGCTGTTCTTTTCAATCTGGAAAGTTTTATTAAGAATAGCTTTCGAAACAAAAGTTCCGTTATCTACTTTATAGGTTCCGTTCATCGCTATATTTCCTTGTCTGTTCATCTGGAACTTCAACGGATCAGCAATTCCTTTTACGGTAATATTTCCTACATCATCACCAATAAGTACATTTACGGTGGTTCCTTTATCTATAGCCAGGTTAAAATCGATATACATATTGGCACCGGTCTTTTTCTTTTCTTCCAACGTAATCAGTCCGTCTTTTCCTTCTTTCAGGAACCTCAGCATTTTAAACTCTTCTACATTGGATGTAGAGCTGGAGTTAAAGGTAAAGGTACTTCCGTTAAGGGCCTTCATATTAGGGGTTGTAATGCTCAATCCGGAAACAGGTCCGTCCACATAAAGATCCCCCTGACCGTAAACTCTTCCCCAGAACAGGTCAGAATCCTTCTGCGTACTGTTCAGAACCAGTAGATTATCTGCCCTCATTACCAGGTTGACCCCCATTGAAGAAATAGTTTCAAACTGAATCGCTCCGGAAATATTTCCTTTAGAATTCGATCTGCCATCATGCACCTCAATATTGTTAAGTATCGCAAGCCCTTTGGTTAGCTGAATCACAGTATCATCAAATGAATAATCTACTCCTGTGAACAATAATTTCAGCCCAAAGTCTTTTAAAGCAATATCTCCACTGTAATCAAGATTATTAAGCTTACCGTTAATTTTAAGATCTCCCGTCGCCTTTCCTCTTAAATTTCCAAAAACAGTATGTACAAACTGTTGTGTAAATGAAAGATCAAAATCCCGCATTTCTGCTGTCAGGTCAATTACCGGTGAAGCAGTATTGTTATTAACGGTACCTGTAAGATTCAGACTGTTGTTTCCAAGCACTCCTGCTGAATTTACTTTTACATCAATATCATAAACATTCAGCGAGAAACCGTTGGTGGCAGAAATGGAAATATCTCCCATATCATTGCCATTCATTTTAATATCATCAATATTAAGATCCACCAAAGGCTGTAGTGTACTTTTATCCATTTTGATCTTTACACTTCCATTAGCAAGGCCTTTTATATCCATACCATTTCCTCCGGACTGCATATCCAGAAGTTTTTCTATGGCAAAATCATTGATGTCAGCATCTACGTAAAAATCTTTAGCTGATTTAAACTGCGCTTCTTTAATAAATAAAGCACTTTTATCAGAGTATACTCTCAGATTTCGGATATCAAAATCCCCGGTTTTCTTTCTATAGGTTATAGAATGATTAAGTTCCGGGCTGGTATCTATTGCCCAGGTAACTTCATTGAATTTAACTTCAGTAGGCTCAAATCTGAAAACATAGTCTCCGGCAGCATCGGTAGACTGGTCAACGTTAATTGCATATTCCTTAAGTTTATCTTCAATTTCATCTTCAGGACTGCCATGTTTAAATACCGTTGATAAATGCAGGGTATTACTGTTTTCATTATTGCCTTTAAGCTCAAAGTCTTTAATGACATTCTTATTATATACAACTCTGTTTATTTTTGCATACAACTGCTGATTAAGATCGGCAGTATTAATTCTTACTTTAACACTATCCACCACAGCACTGTCTCTGCTGATATTTTTGCGGTCATTAATCTTATAATCAGGGTTTGATGCGGCTAAAGCCTTATCTGCATCGGTAATTTCATCTTCTTTTGTCATGATGTATTTCAAAGAAGAAGCATCCAGGTTTAAAATTAAATTATTAGAATTGCCATCATATTCTCCTTCTACTTTCGCTCCCTGAGGAAGCTTCAGATCCGGCAGAAAATAATTAACCAATCCTTGCTGTATATCGAAGTTCAGTGCAAAATTCTGCCCACGATACAGCTTTCTTGGTGGCGGACCTACTAATATTTTGCCTACTCCATTTTCTACCATGCCGGCAAGGTCAGCAAGACTGTATCTTCCTGATATTTTTCCTGTGGCAGCGCCCGGGGCATCTACATCAATTACTCGGCCTCCTCCATCAATAAATGTTTTTACTTTGGCATTGGGAATGGTATATTTTTGGGTTGCAGTAGCAAATTGAAGATCATTGGCATTAACATCCAGGGTGAGATCATTAATAGACGACATAGACATTTTACCATCTACTTTCCCGCTTACAACCTGGCTTCCCGGCTTGTTGGTAAAATAATTCATATTCAGATAACCAACATCTGCATTGACATCCATGGCCACTTTAGAAGTGCTGAAGTCGATAAGTCCCTTAATTGTTGCCTTAGCCTGATCGTCATTTACGGTAATAAGCCCGTTATATTTTTTATGATCCAATAGCCCGTCTAGGTAGAGATTACTGATTACCTTATCCATTATCTCAATACTGGCAATCTGAGATTTAGTAGTAAGACGCATGGTATTAACATCGAAACTTTGTCCGTTAATATCAAATTTACCCGAAATCAGCCCCACCGTTTTATTCTTAGTAATAACAGAAGTATTGAGGTCTTTCACCTCAAGATATCCTGAATATTTAGGCATCGCACTGCTATACGCTGTAAGTGATAATTTGGATATTTTAGCCTGCCCAATTCCTGTCAGTAAATTACCATTTTCCACGTATACCTGCTCCGGAGTTACTTTTGCCGTTCCATTATACTTCAGTTTTCCGAAATCATCAGCAAAATTCTTCATTTTTTTAGATATAAATGAAGGCATCATCGCTTTTAAATCCTTATAGGTAAAATCTGCAGCAAGGTTTTTTGTTTCAATAGCGAAATTTCCTTTCAGCAAATTATCAACTTTCATAGTTTGGGTGGCAATATTGACATCTGGATTCCTGATCAGAAAGTTTTCAAGATGAAACTTATTTAAAGGCCCTGTCATTTTTCCGGCAATATTGAATGGCTTACTGTTATCCCAGTTGGTCACAAAATAGCTGATGTCATATCCACTTACCTGGCTTCCCTGCTGGATATTCATATCCCAGCGAACTCTATCAGCAAAATCAGACCACGAACCATCATGAAGGTTGAACTTAATATCTCCCTGAAGTAAGGTATGATCTGTATTTAATGTTAAATCTTTTAATGATAAAAACTGGTGGGTTAAAGAAAGTTCTGTTGAAAAAGTATCTACAATATGTGATTTTCCCCATCTTGAGGTAACAAATGACATATTGTTGATCAGTGCAGACACATTAGGACCATTAACTTTAAGATTCGGTGCTTTTAAATTGAATTTTGTAGCAGTAAGCCACTTTCCCTGTTCTCCCGGAGAATTCCGATTAACAATGGAAACCTTAGAATCAATGATCTGTATTCTTGAATTCAGCTCAAAAGGCTTTTTCTTAGGATCCCTTTTCTTTCCATCATCAAAAAGCTCTGTAAATCTTATAAAATTGGAAATACTGTCTCCTTTATAGGTAATTACTTTTATATCTGCATTTACAAGTGTCAGAGAATTGAAACTTAAAGAATTGCTTTTTCCTGAAATAGCATTGGCAGCAAGAGATATCCAGTCTGAATCGGCGCGAAATTCACGTGCCGTAATAAAATTTAAGCCTTTATAGTCTCTTACTTTTAATCCTTTGATGGTTACATCCCCAAAGTAATTGACATCCACACTTTCTGTGGAAAAGCCGGATTTAAAATCATTATTAACAAGCTTTAATGCCTGATCTGCTGCCCATTGTTTGGTGACCGGAAGATTAATTGCTACCAGTATTCCACCCACAACAACAATTCCCAGCCAGAAAAGAATCAAAAGAAGCTTTGCCCACCATGAATAGCTGGTCACATCTTTCATTGCCTGCTTACCGAATTCTTCAGCGGTTTCCACAGGATGATGAATAGCATCTGAAGCAAGTTCAGAGGCTTCTTTTACTGTTTCCCGAACCTTGTCTTCAACATTCTCAACAGTTTTCTGTACCTGATCCCCTAGGTTTTCAGCTACAGATTTTTTATTCTCATTCTCGTTATTATTCTCTAACTTTGCCATTATTATGAGCGACTCTATAATTTTAGGTATTGAATCGTCTTGCGACGACACCTCAGCAGCTATCATCAAGGGGAATTCTATTCTTTCAAACATTGCCGCAAGCCAGGCCATCCATAAAGAATATGGTGGTGTAGTTCCTGAATTAGCTTCACGAGCCCATCAGCAAAATATTATCCCCGTTGTTGAAAAATCTTTTACTAAAGCAAATATACAACAAAATGCAATTTCAGCTATAGGATTTACACGTGGTCCCGGACTTTTAGGATCACTTCTTGTAGGAACATCATTTGCTAAATCTTTGGCAATGAGCCTCAATGTCCCGTTAATAGAAGTAAACCACCTCCAAGCCCACATTTTAGCCCATTTTATTGAGGATGCAAATCCTATGCCGCCAGCCTTTCCTTTTCTGTGTCTTACCGTAAGTGGTGGTCATACCATGATTGTACTGGTAAAAGATTATTTTGAAATGGAAATTATCGGGAAAACAATTGATGATGCTGCAGGAGAAGCATTTGATAAAATAGGAAAGATTTTCGACCTTGATTATCCTGCCGGTCCTATTATTGACCGACTTGCCAAAGAGGGAAATCCTCATGCTTTTACATTTAATAAACCAAAGCTAGAGGAATATAATTATTCTTTCAGCGGTATTAAAACATCGGTATTATATTTCATCCAGAAAGAGGTCCGTAAAAATCCGGATTTCATTAAAGAAAACCTTAATGACCTTTGTGCCTCAGTACAAAGATCCATCATTGAGATTTTAATGAATAAGCTTGAAAAAGCAGCAAAAGACCTCAACATCAAAGAAGTTGCTATTGCAGGCGGTGTTTCTGCCAATTCTGCATTACGCAAAGCAATGGAAGACAATAAAGATAGATTGGGATGGAATATTTACATTCCAAAATTTGAATATACAACAGACAATGCAGCCATGATTGCTATGGTAGCAAAATTGAAGTTCGACAAAGGTGAGTTTACAGATCTCAGAACTTCTGCAACAGCAAAATATGATTTATGAAAATACTCTTAGAAGAAAAAGTACTGGGAACCCATTCTAAAAAGAACTCAAAATATTATTGGGTACTGGAAACCATTACGGGAAAAAATGATGATCCGGGAAATTCTTTAGACTATCTTCCCTCAAGTTCTGAAAAAGGATACATTCAGGATGTAAAAGAGGAAATTATAGAAAAAATAAATTCAGAGCATCTTTTCAGCTTTCCGTATACTCCAAAAGAAGGGGATTATCTATCTATTAAAAACAATTTAAGAAAACAGGAATACCTGAATTTAATTTTCATCAACAACAGTTGGAAGGAAGAAATTTTCATCTGTACTTACCGTGACTGTGATACGGACATTTACACCACAATAAAAACAGGAGTTGCATTCTTAACGCAGGATATATGAAACTATTTTACGGAGAAATAGAAGGTACAAAAGTCATCATCAACGACGAGGAACAACAGCATATTGTAAAAGTTCTCCGCATGAGATCGGGTGAAGATATTCATGTAACTGATGGAAAAGGGCGTTTAGCTTCTGGGAAACTTATCATAGAAGGTAAAAGAGCAGGTATTGAGGTAGTGGAAATCAAAGAACACCTGGCTGATTTCAATCCAAAGCTTCATATTGCTATTGCACCGACAAAAAATATTGACAGGATAGAGTTTTTTGTAGAAAAAGCTGTAGAAATGGGAATTTCAGAGATCAGTATCATCATTACAGAAAAAACAGAACGTAAAAACATCAACATTGATAAAATCAGAAAACAGAGTATTGCCGCGTCAAAACAAAGTCTAAGATTTCATTTTCCCGTTATTAATGATTCTATCAGGCTATCTGATTTTCTAAAAAACATGGATCCTCAGCATACTTTTGTGGCACACTGCCATGAAAACCTGAAAAGAATTGATCTCACCAATATCCCGTCATCAGACCATTATACCTTTCTGATAGGCCCGGAAGGTGATTTTTCTGAAAGAGAAATCGGATACTTATCTGAAAACAGCATAAAAGCTGTATCCCTGGGGAATCAAAGACTGAGAACAGAAACTGCAGGAGTATTTGTTGCAGCCTGGAATTATAATAAAATGATTTAAGTATTCAGTACTTTAGCTTCACTCCGTTTGAAAAGAGGAAGTAGCATATGATATGGAAAGAAAATAACAAGCAGTAAATAATTGGTATTCTCAAAATCGGCCAGTACAAACTTTGCCGTGTACGTATGGAATATATAGAGAAACAACATAAAAAATGTAAGCAATTTCCTGTTAAAAGCTCCTAAAAAGCAAAGAAACTGAAGACCAATTCCCAAAACCGTTAATATTACCCAAAAGTTTTCATAGGCATACATTTCTTTCATCCAATCAGGGATTGCCATATCGGCTGCCCAGTAATTATCATAGGTATTGAGTTTTGCGGCATTTTTATCCAGCCATGTAAGTTTTGGTGTATGTTTAATGATATTTTTAGCTGTTCCTAATAATTTACCCATCCCAGCAAGCGTATAAGTCATTAAAACACCCAGATAAAAATACTGTACAAGCTTATAATCTTTATTTTCAAGATTTTTGGGCAGTAAAAAAATACTGAGAAAATAAACCAGAATGATCACATGGTTATCATGGTGAACCCCGAAATTAGCGGATAATGGAAGGTTTATAACTGCCATTAATAAAAAGATTATGACATTAAACCAGTAAGATGGCTTAAAAACAGACGCTATTACACATATTCCACAGGCAACAATAAGCCCGGTAACCATAAATATCCCGGGAAATTCAGGAAATATGATTTTTTCAAATCCAAAAACAGGATCATAAATTTCTTTTGGTCTATTTCCCAATTCAATAAACTTTAGAAATTGAACAGCCAGCCAGTATAGGCTGAATACTCTTAATACGTAATAAACCGTTTTATAATTAAATACGGTAAGCTGAGGGTAGTTCATTAAAGTTTAGTAATAATTTTTTTATCAATTTTCATCTTTTTTTCACCTATCTCACGGGGACTGTACATCTCTTTATACAAAAGATACTCCTGAAATTCGGGTCTTGTATCCCTGGCAAAGATTAGAAGCTTCTTCCTGTTCAATTCTTTATCTTCATTATGGTCAATCTTTCCTCCATAGGCATTGACAATAAACTCCTCATCGTTAGCTTCATAGCTTTTAACAGGGGTATTTAAAATCCTTATCGTATCACCATGATTGATTCCATACAGTTTATATCTTTCTCCTGAAGCTTCTCCCCCACTGGGCACTGTAAATAGTTTCCAGCTTGCAAAAGGATATATTTCATTATAACCCTTTTCTTTAATAGCAAGACTCGTAAGAGACATAAAAAGCGAAAAAAAGAATAGGTATTTGGTATATTTTTTCATTGTATTTATTCCAAATTATGGTCTTTACGGTACTTTGCCAGAATTTCTTTCCCGCTCTTTATAGAGTTCACAGCCCATCGAAGCTTCATTTCCAGACGTTTTTGATCATTCAGTTTATAATCGATTCCTGATCTCATCAGTTTCTGTTTCAGTTCATACATACAGATTCCTGCTGCTACAGAAACATTAAAGCTTTTGGTAAGCCCATACATCGGAATAGCCAGTGTTTCATCTGCAAAATCTATGACTTCCTTAGAAACTCCTTTCAATTCTGTTCCAAAAACCAGTGCAATAGGTTCCGTAATTTGATAATCAGGAAGCATTACTGCATTTTTTTCCAGAGATACAGCCAGTATTTTATATCCTCTGTCTTTAATATTTTGTAAGGAAGCAATATTTTTAGGTACTTTTTCAACTTCTACCCACGTTTCAGCGCCTTTGGTTACGGTAAGGTTAGGATTAAAAACGTTCTCCTCCTCCATAGCAACCACTTTATGAAAAGCACATGCTTCTACAGACCTTATAATGGCGGCTGCATTTCTGAACTGATATACATCATCCATTACAGGGAGCACAAAATCTGAACTTTCGTGGGAGAAATGTTCAATTTTTGTCAGTCTTTCGTCTGTTAAAAATTGTTTTAAATACTCAAAAGTTTCTGCTAAATCTTTCATCCATTTTCAAATCTTTGCAAATTAACGTAATTTTGGGCTATGAACCTTAACCTGTCTCAAATTCTTAATTAAAATAGTACATGAAGCGAAAAGTCCTGCTCATCTATACCGGGGGAACCATCGGTATGGAAAAAGATTATGAAACTGGTAGCCTCCGCGCCTTTGACTTTGGAAATATATTTGAAAAGATGCCCGAAATGAAGCTCATGGAATGTGAGGTTTTTGTTCATCCTTTCGCCAAACCGCTGGACTCTTCAGATATGGGACCCGAGGAATGGAAAGTTATTGCCAATTACATCCTTAAAAACTATAATGATTTTGACGGTTTTCTGATCCTGCACGGAACGGATACCATGTCTTATACCGCATCGGCATTAAGCTTTATGTTAAAAGGATTAAAAAAACCGGTCATCATGACAGGATCTCAGCTGCCTATTGGTGATCTGAGAACGGATGCCAAGGAGAATCTTTTGACAAGTCTTTACTACGCAAGCTTATATGAAAATGATGAAGCTGTTATTCAGGAAGTGGCGGTTTATTTTGAATATAAATTATTGAGAGGAAATAGAACATTGAAATATTCAGCAGAGTATTTTGATGCTTATGCAAGCCCGAACTATCCTATTTTAGGACAATCGGGAGTCCATCTGAATATTATTAAGGATAATCTTTTCCGCTGTGATCCCACGGTAGAATTTCATGTTGATGAACATATTTCAGAAGATATTTTATTCTGGAGAATTTTTCCGGGAATGCAGCTGAGTCATTTCAGAGAAATACCCAAAATGAAAGTGCTTATTCTGCAGGTTTTTGGTTCCGGCACTATATTCAGCAGTGAAAAAACCCAGGAAACGCTTCAGGAAATCAGAAATAACGGAACGGAAATCGTAGTGGTAAGTCAGTGCATTTCAGGAGGTATCTCCTTTGGAAAGTATGAGAACAGTAACATTTTCTCAAGAATAGGAGCTATCAGCGGCAGGGATATGACTGCTGAAACCGCTATAACCAAAGCCATGCACTTAATTGACAATCCCAACTATTCCGGAAGCTTTGCCGATAACTTTACAAAAAGCCTTTGTGGAGAAATTACCGATTAAATTGCAATAATAATTTGGATATTCCAGAAAATACCCTATTTTTGCAATCTCAAAAAGAAAGGTGTCCGAGTGGTTGAAGGAGCTACCCTGGAAAGGTAGTATACGGGTAACTGTATCGAGGGTTCGAATCCCTTCCTTTCTGCCAGAAAAGCGCTGATAATCAGCGCTTTTTCTTTTTTATTCCAGTTATACTTTTATTTTCCTGTTTTATTTTATTAGCTTTATTGGGTACAAAAAGCTTGCTTATTACCTTATATGAGATTTAAAATTAAAGAATTTCTTGAAAAAAATGAATTTTACATTTCTATTGTGATCATGTTTTTGATGATAATAATTTTTATAATTTCGTTTTTCCTTGCTGGAAGCGGAGCACCTAATATGGGTTTTTAAGGCTTCTTCCATGGTTGGATAATGCTATCTGATCAAATAGACATGGAAAAATGTTTATTAAAATTCATGCTCATCAATAGCAAGGATGTATTAATCTCATAACGCCATCTGCGTTGTTTTCCACGCAATAAACCTGAATAGTTTGTAAGATCAGTTTTAGTTTTCCGCATTTCTGTATGCATTCTGCAGATCCAGTTCCTGAACCGTATTGCTTCCGTCATTTCCAAGATTACTTCGGATTTTATAGAGTTTTGAACTTGAATTTTCATAATCGAGTTTATATTGCCCTCCATTGAAACAGTTTTTTTCAGAAAATTTTCATCCGTAACATTTATAGATGGACGTTTTCTATTAATTCAAAAAAAAAAAAAAATAAAAAATCAGATTATTGTTGTCGTATATATTATATTTGCAACAACAAAAATATATAAAATGAGAAAATTAGATTTTGCATCTTTGCAGGTAAGAGATGTAGAGGTTTCAAAAACCTTTTACACAGAAAGGCTAGGATTTGAACTATCTGATGCAACAAACCCACATGCCTGTATTTTTAAGTACAATAAAGGGGAAGCAAGTTTTGCTATAAGGACTCCTATTGGGAATATAGAAGGTAAAGAACTGGGTGTTGGGGTTTCACTTTGGTTTGCGATTGACGGAAAAATTGAAGAGCTTCAAAATCAACTGATTGAAAAAAGCGTGGCTCTTTTGGGGACAATCAACAATACTCCTTTTGGGAAAACACTGATGATAAAAGACCCGGATGGCTATGTTATTACGTTTTTAGAACAAATTAAGGCTGATAACAATGAATAACCGGGACACAAAATATTGGATTATCGTGGCATCGAAGGATCATGTCAAAAATGGAATTGCAGCAGGGATCGCACAGACATGCCACGGAAAATCAGCACCGTTAAAAAGAATGAAAAAAGGAGATTTTATAATCTATTATTCAGGAAAGCAGACAATGGGTAAACCGGACAAGTGCCAGGAGTTTACCGCATTGGGAAAGGTGATGGATGACGAAATATATCAGTTCCAGGTCTCTGAAGGCTTCTGTCCTTCAAGACGTACTATTGAATTTTCAAAGTCTGAAGACACCTCTATTCTTCCTTTAATTGACAACCTGGATTTTATTCAGAACAAAAAAAGCTGGGGCTATCCGTTCCGGTTCGGTTTCTTTGAAATCAACCAACATGATTTTAACCTGATTTCATCACATATGCTTCAATATCATTATGCCTAAAGAAATAGAATTCCATTTTAAAAGTCCAAACGACAGTCCGGGGTATTTGCTTGGGCAGCTAACAATGCTTTGGCAACGGAAACAAAAAAAGGTTTTGGACCCTTTGGACCTGACCCATACCCAATTTGTGCTGTTAGCAGCTTTAGGCTGGCTTTCAAAAAAAAGTGATGCTGTTACCCAGATTGATATTGCCACACAGAGTAATGCTGATAGAATGATGGTGTCAAAAGTTTTACGAACCTTGGAAGAAAAGGGGTTTTTAACCCGGCAAGAACATGAAACTGACACAAGAGCAAAAATTGTCCGGTTAACAGCTACCGGTGAAAAAATATTGCAGAAAGCAATCATTGAAGTAGAAAATGCAGATCTGGACTTTTTTGACATATTAGGGACCCAACTGCCTTCATTTAATAGTGCCATACTACAGCTTATTGAAAAGAACATTGAGTAAGCAGTCTGTACTGACATCTTTGGGAAAGTCAGAGCCTTGCTGGTTACGCACTTAAGGTATAAGTATTTCTACTCAAAGTCACAATTGGTTATTTGTACTCTACACCATTCGCTTTCTTCTTTGTTACTTTGAAATAGAAATAACCATCTAAACTTAAATTACCATGACAACAACCAGCGTAAACGTAAATTCATCCGGCCAGGTTCAACTTGGTGGCGGGGCTCAGTTCTGGGTTTATATCTCACCTCAAAACGACACCTCTGCAATGATCACTACATGGCGTGTAACGTTCTCACAGGGAAATTGGAGCGATTCTATCTCAAGTGAAAATCCTACCAAACAAATTCAGACTCCTAACCTTTCGGGGATCTTTGACATTAAAGTAGAACTATTAAGTGGCTCAACAGGCACCTGGCGGCAGATTCCTCCTCAGGCCGGAAGCCACAATGAAATAGGATGCAATTCTAACTGTGCTTCCATGGTGGGCATTGTTGCCGACAGCACCCATCCATTTATTGGTGCTATTAATGCACATTTCTGGACAACCTGGGATGCCATGTGCAAAACAGGAAATTAATAACTATTTCATATTCCCCAATTGCCGCAGTTTTTTTGCACTATCAAGATGTGGATTTCAATCCTACATGTTGCACCTGCAAAAAAACTGTGGCAATTCGTATTTAGCCATCACTCTAAAACAATCTGACATACAGTACTTTACTTTATTTTTCATTATAAATAATAATAGGAAACAGAAGGTTATGCACAAACAGCTAATATGTTTTCCACAAGTTTTCCACAAAAACACTTTGCGGTCAACTCAATATATGCTGATGAAGTTTTCCGGCATGACAGGAATGCTGGGTAATAAAATCTTTTTAAAAAACTGTCTGTATATAGACTGTCCCAGAAAAAAACTTTCTATTGAATAAAAATTTTCACAGATCCCGGATTCCCAAATTATTCCTAAATCACCTGTTAATTTTGTCATGTTTTTAAATAGTATTAAGGGAATTTAAGTAAGCAGTGGGCACATAGAACATCATAATTTTGTACTATGAAATACTCTTTCCGAAAATCATTTATTCTTAGGTTCTCACAAAAATCACAATCAATAGTGAAGAAGTTATTCATGATGTTTAGTATAAAGAAAATTTTAGCAGCCTTATTTTTAATAGGTTTTACAGGAAATGTATTAAAGGCACAGATCAGTCCACCGGGGCTGGGTGATGCCAATACAGCGTTGTGGACAGCTTTTGGAGTAAGGCGCCAACTGGATTCATTAGGAAAAAAACAGGCTTTAAGTTATATTGCAGTAGGACGTAAAAGCAGTCCGGACAATAACAACCTCCTTTCTAAACAGGCAATTCTTGTATTGAACCATGAGGTCTACCATTCTTTTGCTCCTCATCAGCAATACAGCTATGCCCTTAGCTACCGCCGCCAGCCACAATATGAAAACAGCGCTCCTTACGAAAAAGAAAGTACTGAGCAGGAATTCAGGATCTACGGAAGATATGCCTATACTTTTGATCTTGGAAAAAAGTGGAAATTAAAAAATACGGTCCGACAGGAATTCAGAAAATTTTTCGCTGCTGATTTTAGCAAAGTGGAAGAAGATTTCCAATTGAGAACCCGTATTAAAAGCCAGCTGACATATAATTTATCACCAAAGAACAACCAGAAATTAGCATTAAGTGCGGAAGCCTTATTTTCTATAAGTCATTTTAATGAACCGGACCCACAGTGGACTTCTTTTGGATACCGAGAAATGCGTATTGCAGCCTATTATATATTTAATATTCCAAATACTCCTTTTACAGTAGACGTAGGCTATATGAATGATCTCATCAGAGACAGCAGAAGCATTCACCATGGTGGTGTTCATTATCTTGCTGCGGATCTTATCTGGAATATACCTTATCATAAGAACTAATCTATTTGATATCATAAAAAATCCCGGCCATTACTGACCGGGGATCTTTGTTTGAAAAACCTCAAGGTCTTTCAACAATATAATTAGTATGAATGTTTGGTTTAATTTAATTGCATATGGTAAGAAACTGCCGGCTCATCTGTACTTTAAATTTAGCCTCTGATCTTGACTGTGCGTAGATGGTATGTTCAAAGGCCAGTACTGTTTTCAGTTTCTGATCGATAAATTCTGCTATTTCTACAAGAGAGAAAATAAAATCCCGGTAGACAGCCATATTAACCGTTTGCCCATAATAAGGAAGATAAGCTTTCAGGAAAGGGACAGCCGTCTGGTGTTTGTTGTAATTGACACAATATCCTGTTCCTTCCCTCGAAGTGATAATTTCATAGTCATTGATATAATCAAGGATATTTTTACCGCCATTCAGGGCTTTGTTGTTTTTTGAGCAATATCTGTTTATTTTATCCAAAATATGCTGAGCATATTCCATCATCGAAATGGTTTTCCATTCAAATACATGGCTCATTCCTTTTTTAGGGAACTTCCCATTATCACAGCTTGTACAAAAAGAGATTCCAATTTTTTCATGATAAGGAAAAAAGCATTCTTTAATCTCAATGGAAGCATCTGCCTGTACCCTATCTTCTGCAAAATTGTAATAGATATAAGGACTATACAAGGCTGCAAGGGCTTTCAGATAATCTGTTTCACTCGTATTATGATATTCTTCGAACCATTTTTCAAGGTTGTCGTAATAATAACTTTCAAAGTCTTTAAAGTTTAAGTAAAATGGCAATTCCATAGCTCTGTAATTTTGATAAGACAAAGCTATTGCGGTAATGCGACAAAACTTGACGTGTTTTTATTTTATTCTCTGACCAACATCCAGTTCTTTCCAAAACCGGTGTCAAAATAATGATCCTTTTTATCTTTTTTACAGAAAAAACCAGATCAATGATCTGGTTTACAGTTGAGAAATATTTTGAATATTCTTTACATTATATATTATGGAAGGCAGATTAGCTCATCTGAAGCTGTTTCATAATAATTAGTATCTGTATAATGAATATTGGCTGTATTTCCGGTTATTAAAACAGCAGGTTTATCTCCGTTTGGAATAAATTTACCTCCATTCAAAAACCCATTTCCAACAAAGTTAAGGTAACTTTTTTCAGCCGTATTTGACAGAACAAAAACTGAAGTATAAATGCTGCTGGTCAATCTATTAAATGTATTGCCAATGAAATCCGCCGTTCCACCGCTATTTAAAGTATAATAAACATCAACACCATTAGAAGTTCCTTCAAAATAGCTGTTGATTAAGTTTAGCCCTACTCTTCCGTTAGCTGCTGCAAATGAAGCCTCTAAGGCATTTCCATTATTACTTTCAAATCCACATCCATCGAACTTCACATTATGTATTCTATATAATTCTACTCCTTTAACAGCATTTGAATTAAAATGACAATTAATAAATGTTAACAAATTGGGAGGGGTAACAGTCACCATCTCACTATAGAAACCTTTGTCACCCCAATGGGTTTTTACATTTTCAAAAAGAGATGAACAGGTATCCATTATCTGCATTCCGATGTTGAATCTAAATACCTCAACATCTTTTATGGTAAGTTCCATAATATTCTTTACATACACACCAATAGCACCGGAAGCATTTGTTACATCCGGTCTTGTAATCGTAAATCCGGTAATCGTTAAATAAACAGAGCCGTTAGGACCATCTGAAACAAAATGTAATCCTCCTGTTGATCCAATTGAACGAATAAATGTTAAATTAACACCTGAACCAATTAATTGAAATCGATTAATATTAATATTAGCTGTTATAGCACACACTATATTTTTTGTTATAACAATTTCCCCGATGGGCAGCTTCAGCTTCCATCCATTCTTACCACAAAAGTCAAAAGCTTTTTGTAATGCATCGGAATCATCTGTAACCCCATCAGCTTTTACTCCAAAAAGACCGGCATTCAATTCTGAACCTGATAAAATGAGCGTATTCACATAATAATCAGTTCCCTTTTTTCTATAAATTTTTCCATCAATTAAATTTGCTTCGTTAGACGAGTTGATGGGAGTGCCATTCATCCAAACGGCAACTTTTTTGTAATTGACATTTTCTTTGGTTAAGTTATCAACTAACTGCACCAAATCATCATTTGGGTAAGGACTGTTTTGGGTGAAAAAATCTTCTGTATAAATCATAATATTGTAATTTGTCTTACAAATATATATGATGAATACGACAGAACTTGACGTGTTTTTATTTTATTCTCTGACCAACATCCAGTCTTCGAAAAAATGCTTCATTAAAATAATAAACCTTTTTATCTTCTATAGAAATGAATCAGAATATTTGCCATATTTTAATTTAAAAATATTTTGAATATTTCAGCAACTAATGGATAATAAAAACATTAAAAACAATGATACAGTAGAGTAAATTAGCTTTTATTTGTTTGCTTGGTTAAACTTTCAGATATTTGAGAAAGAGATACAAAAGAAAAACAATGAAAACAAATCTGATGAATAAGAATTTATTAACCCTATTTTTAATGATGATCATTCCTCTGCTATCAAACTCATGTACAGAGAAACAAAAAACTGATGAGAGGCAAGAATTACCGAATAAAACCGGCAATACTGTAAATATCCAGGATTTAATTGGCAGCACTTACGAATGGAAGTACAAGGAATATACTTATCATATCACATTAACCTCAGATTCTACAGTCCATTGGAAATTAATTAAAGGGGATTATCCCGGTGCCACTGAAGAAACCGATACATATGTGTATTCTCAATTAGATAAGAATAAGATTTTCATTTCGTGGATTGAAAAAAGCGGATTGGGTATATCTGCTGTACTTGATTTTGAGACCATGAATCTTTACACCCATGGAAGTCAGGAGGGCAGTTTATATGTTAATCCCGGTAAAATAAAAAAGATAAAATAGCAATATGGCAGCCATTTGCAACAAGAATTATTTGTCATAGTTCTTCATCATAAATTCAAAGTAGTGGATCATCTTCAGGTAGTTTTCTATACTGAGGTATTCGTTGGTACTATGAAGGCTTTGCTGCTCTGAGCTATTGATTTTGATGGGCATGAACCGGTATACATTTTTACTCACAATCTCATATTTGGCAGCATCTGTACCTGCCATTGTAAGATATGGAGTAACAATAGCTCCAGGATGAATTTCTTTGATCCCAGCCTGTATCAGTTGGTATGCTTTGGTATTGGTAGGTGATATTTTTGAAGCTTCTCTTGTATTATCAATTTCTTCCACCTCAACATCAAAACCCTGTGTAACTTTTGCAATATGTTCTCTGACATCTTTTACCGTATTTCCCGGAAGGAGCCTGAAATTAACTACAAATTCAACTTCCGGAGAAAGAACATTCGTTCCGTCGCTTCCTTTCATCATCGTTAAAGCTGTAGTAGTTCGTACCAATGCATTGGTGATATTGTTTTTAGTAAGCTGAGATAACAGTACAGGTTTTAAAAGCCATTGATTGGCAATAGCAAGCCTGCTGGTAAACGGCATAGCACCTCCGATATTATCAAAAAACTCTTTAATTAGCGGGGTAATGACAGGCTTCATCTGATCATCTTCCAGGCGCTGCATAATAACAGCAGCTTTTCCAATAGCACTTTCCATGGGAGGCATGGATGAATGCCCACCGAGCCCTTTTACCTTTATTTTTGCAGAAAGAAATCCTTTTTCAGCACATCCTACCACGGCGACATCTGAATCTATTCCAGCTACGCTTCCTTTTTGCATAATCAACCCTCCTTCATCATATACGGCATCAAACTTCAATCCTTTTTTCTTAAAATAATCAGCAATCTGAATGGCTCCTTTTTGGCCTCCTACTTCTTCATCAAAACCGAAAGCAAGGTAAATATCCCGTTGTGGAGTTTGTTTACTTTTAATCAAATTGTTCACAGACTCCATCAGAGAGAAGAGCATACCTTTCATATCTATTGCTCCTCTTCCATAAATCCTGCCATTGGCAACGACTCCTGCAAAAGGGGAATAATCCCAATCTTCAGCAACTTTTGAAACAGGAGGCAATACTTTATCATCGGGACGGAATATATTTTCTTCTTTGTTTTTCACGTCAGCGTCTCCCGGAGGGACAACGTCCATATGGGAAAGAAACAGGATAGGCTCCAGAGCAGGATTACTTCCTTTCAACCTGAATACCAATCCATATTTATTCACTTCAAAGTTCTCCGTATTCTGATACACCAGTGGATATGATATTTTCAGGTATTCTTTAAACTCATCAAAGGGTGTATAGTTGAATTCTCCCAAACTCCCGGTTGATACCGTTGGAATTTTTATTCCGTTGGAAAATCTTATTAGGGCAGAATCACTTTTTACAGGCTTCCATCCTTCTCCGGTTTCAGCTGTGTTTTTCTTAAACGGATAGGTATAAGTTTTAATAAGTAATACAGCAATAAGGATAACAAGAATACCCAAAATAATTAGAAGAACTTTTTTCATGATCAACTGATTTTGTATGATGGTTTGGTTCTATAAATATAGGAAAGTCTTTTTGCTGCAGCAATACTTCCAGTGAGATATCAGAAATCAAAGAAAATGAAAAACCAATTGTTTATGCCATTTCTAAAAACTCTAATCCCTTATTTTATGACATGGTAAAATGTCCCAGAAATACCATGGTAATATCTAAAGTCTTTGCGTCTAATGTAGAACCGTCATGAATACAATTATCCGTTGGAGCTATATAAAAATCATAGGGCTTTTGTTCTATTTTAAGTACCGGATAATCAGGAAAATATTTGAAAAAATACTCAATGATATTTTTATTACTGATATTCTCTTTTTTTACGTCAATTTTTTTCTTCAGCATATTGTAAATCTGGATCATGGTCAGATTGATAAATAAGAAATATCTTGATTCCTGGCCAAGATTGATGGTGAGACGATTACCATGTTTGTGAGATGATCCGATCGTCATTTTCCTGTCGGAAGAATCTTTGTGAAGACCGATGAACCTCATCTGATGGGGTTGATATCCTTCCGGCAGATTTCTTCTGTCTACCGAAGTAGTCTCACAGTTAGGATAACCGGCTGCAATGCAGTGAAAGGAGTAATCCGCGGAAAGGTTTTGTAAAAAATCATTTAATCCTTCATTCAGCTGTGCTACGATTTCTTTGTTATTGTAAAAACATTCAAGAACTTCCTTTTCACTGGTAGCAACATGAAGGTTAAGCTGCTTACATAAATTTTGCAGCTTTGCAGGAATTTTTCCGATCGCAGCAGTATTATAATCCTTTAGAAAGCGGGTCGTCCGAATCCTGGATACAATCGCCCCCTCTACTTTTTTCCAATCCCTTTTGGGAAGATAAGCTTCGTCTTCATATTGTGGTTCGAAGTCTGCCTCTCCAAATAAAACTTTTGTGGGTTGTCTGTATTTACCGGAATGGCTGCCGGTATTAATTGTTACGGTTTCTTCAAATTCCTTATCCTTACAAAAAATCTTTATGCCGCTTTTTACTTCCATAATATTAATAGTTATCAAATTTTCCTGTGTAAACAATGGTGATATCAAATTCTTTATTTCCTAATGTACTTCCGTCATGAATAAAATTATCCGTGGGGGCAATGTAATACTGATAAGGCTTTATTTCTAATCTGATTACAGGATAATCGGGAAAATCATTTAAGAAATTTTCTACAATATTTTCTGTGGTAATTTTTCTTCTGTGATATAGTTTATAAATTTGTCTTAAACTCAGGTTGATATAGTATAGGTAACGGGATTCACTACTGATATTAATCGATATCCTGTTATCCGATTTATAAGCAGTGTGAGGAGTAAACTTCCTGCTTTCATCAATATGCAGACCTGTATATCGGATATATTCTTTATTTATAAAATGAAAAGTGGTCGTTTCTCTGTTAGGCTGGGCTTTGGCAATACGATGGAATTTATAATGCTGAACCGAAGATTTATTTTTCAAAAACTCATCCAGTTCTTTATTGATCTTAATAACCAGTTCTTCGTTCTCCTGAAATTTGGGTTCAATATCAAACAGACTTTTACATTCGGATAATTGTAACTTTTTAATAAGATTAATTACTTTTTGAGGAATTATTCCAATAGAAACTGATTTGGACAGCGGATTAAAATGATCATTGGTCATGATAATACTGTGCTCTTTTGGGGTAAGTGGTCTCCAGCTTTTTTTGGGAATAAAAGCATTACCGGAGTATTCAACAGTTGTAATATGCTCTGCCGATTCAGTACCGGTATTGATTAAGATCTGCTGTCCGATATTATCAATCCCGCTATTGTATAATTGAAGTCCTTTTCTTAACATACTAAACTAAATGATTTTAATTTGTTTTTTATTTCATCATGAGCTTTTATAAGTGATTCTTCTTTTAGCTCTTCTACGATTTCTTCATAATGAGCCTCGCTTGCATCCAAAGAAGCATAGACTTCTTCCGGAAGGCTGTTTACGATATCATTTTGAATATGAGAAACCAGTTTTATCATATCATGGCAATAAATGGTAGGGTTATCAAAGCCCTCTTCATTAGAATAGCGGTTCCCCAGGAATCCACCGCCACATATATCATATATCGGGCAGCTCAGGCATATATCGTTAACCATATTATGACTGTGAAAGAAAACCTCAAATAACGGATCATTATTCAGGTCATCAATAGAATGGGTATGAATATTGAGATCGTTTCTTGTTATCCCTTCATAGCAGGCCCGGATAGAATCCGACACTTCCAGTGCTCCGTTTGTTTCCAAAACAGCAACACCGTTGTTCAGTCTTCCCACCATCTGATCTCCTGTCTGCTCTCCCATGATCAGTTCAATCAATGTCCGGAAAAACCGGATCATAGGTCTGTCGCTATCCATTTTCCATATCTCGAAAATTTCAATCAGCCAGTCAGCATAGGGAGTATGATGCAATGTATTTACTTTTAATTTTTCGAAACTATCGGGTAAATTATCATAATGGCCATCCGGTAATAACAGATTAAAACTTGGTACTCCTAAATTTTTCACTTCCTGATAAAATTCTGAGGGAGAGATATTCAGATTAACAACGGACAGGATATTACTCATCCCATATTGTTTTCCAAGCTCAATAGCCTTTACTACTTTTTCATATGATCCTTTTCCATTATGAAATACACGGTATCTGTCATGATGCTCTTTGGGGCCGTCCATGCTGATTCCTATCCGTATATTAAGTTTTTTAAACAGTTTATACCATTCATGGGTAAGGCTTACACCGTTTGTCTGCATTGCAAAGCCAAAATTCACATCTTTAACAACAGTTGTAAAAATTTCGATGGCCTGTTTATAATTTTCTTTACCCCACAACAGAGGTTCCCCGCCATGAAATACAATCTGGACATATTTTGCCTGTTTTTCCGTGCAATATGCATGTAGTTTTTGGGCAAAAACTGTAATTGTTTCCATAGACATGAATTTAGGCTGAGAGAGATAGGTTTTATCACCCAGATTATACATGTAACAGTAAGAACAGTTGAGGTTACATCTACTTGCAACCTTTAAAACAAATGAGACAATATTTTCCATACATTTTATTTAAAAGAAACTCTCCATTAGCCGGTTTGTAGCTAATGGAGAATAGTAAAGAGTCCTTATACTCTTAAAAATGGATCATATTTACTGTAAGCAGCAGATCCGCCGCCACCTTCAATGGCTACATTGCAGTTATCAGTTCCCGTTCCAATTCCGGTTCCGGGATTGATGATACCAATTCCTCCGAAAACAGCTTTGTACAGATCCATCTTCTCTGTACCTGAAGATTTAATAGTCTCCTTTAAAATGCTTTTGTGCTCTAAGTTTGAAACTAGTTTAACTCTTTTTTTCATAAAAAAAATTTAAGATTAATAAAATACCATCAGTAAGGACATGGCAATCGCCCCTCATTTATAAAATGAGCAATTATTATAGTGTTTGTTTTGGTTATGATGCTGCTGATTGTATAACCAGCGTAACGTTGTATATCTGTTGATTAATTTGTTCAACAATTCCCCCTCATTGTAAGGGTCATTTTGATTGGCAATTTCACATTAGATAACAAGGTCCGGATAAGTAACCTTATTGACGTTTAAAAGAATTTTAAAGACTGTTGTAAACGGTTTGTATGAGTAATTAATTCTGTCATTTTTTGTATATAAAAACAAGAAAAAATAACCCCAAACAAAAGAAAGGGTAGAAATAGGTAATTCATCGTATAGTTATTAGTTTTTTTTGAGCTTACTGAACTTTTACTGGGGGAATTGGCGGAGATTTTGGTCCTCCATCATAAGCAGCCTCCGTTGAGGTTTCCCAAGTATTTTTCATAATTAAAGTGTCTGTCTCACTTACAGGACCTCCTCTCTGTAATTTTTCAGAATTGCTTGTTGGCTTCATTTTTGCAGTTGGTGCAGAGAGGTCCTGATCATCATCCTGCCTACATGAAACAGCTAACAATGCAATAGCAGATGCGTATAATACGCTTAATAGAAATATCCTTTTTGTCATAACAGTTTTTTTATACAATTTATGTAATCTAAGTGGCCGAAACTACAAATTAAATAATCAACAAGAGTCATTTCTTAAAAAAAATTTATTAAATCATAAAAAAATCAATCAAACAATTATGTTAAGTATTTAAATATCAATGTTTTACTTTTTTATGTTTTTAAAAGATTAATCACTATTTTTGTTAGAGTTTTTTTTGTGATTTTTGTAATTTTCTAGAATGAAAAAAATATATTTTCTACCACTTTTTCAATTATGCTTACTACTGAGTATTTTTTGCTCTTCATTAATGGAAGGACAAAAAATGGAAAAAGCGAAAGATTCGCTCAGTGATGAAGAAAAATGGAAAAAAATTTCACTACAAATAAAGAATTCCAAAAAAAATAAAGAATTTAAGAAACTTTATGATGCTTATGAAAATGCGGCTTTAATGGGAGCAAAAAATCAGAAAAACTATTTAGATAGTCTTTTGATTACCGCAAAACAGCTGAAAGACGACAAGCTTATTGGTGAAGCTTATATGTGGCTGGGCATGAATGGTGAAAGTATAGAAAACTACCCTGAAGCGCTAGATAACTATATCAATGCATATGGTATGCTTTCAAAAACCAATAATCAGCTGGCTATCAACAAATCAATTACCTTTCTGGCAAGGGTTAAATTGTATATGGGTGATTATGATGGAGCCTACAACCTTCTAAAACCTGCCTTAAAAAACCTAAAATCAATAAACACAGAAGAATCCCACTTATATTTTACTTATGGACAGCTTGCTCTTATTGAAACCAATTGGTATCTGAAAAGAGATGATAACAGCGCTTTGGTAAAAGAAGGAATGGATTTTATCAAAAATACCAACCAATCGGGGTATTATCCTTATTTCCTTGCAGCGGAAGGTGTTGATCAATATTACAATAAAAATTATAGTGAAGCGATCAAAAAAATAACTGCTGCAGAAAAGCTATACACAGACCAATTTCAGCACTTAACAGATAAGCTCTATCTTGCCCTTAGCTATTGGGAACAGGGGAATACCAAGCAGGCCTATACTTTTTTGCAACAGATAGATGATGCTTATGATAAAACAGGGAAAATAGACCCAAAATTCAGATCTGCGTTTGAGATGCTGATCAAGTACTATGAGAAAACCGGCGATAAAGACAAAGAGCTGGAATACGTAAAGAAATTATTATCAATTGATGCCAAATATGAGAAGGACTACAAACTATTGTTTTCCACTATGCACAAAGAGTTTGATAATAAAAAACTAATCGAAACCAAAACAATATTAGAAAACAGGATAAAAAAAGGTAAGATTATCTATAAGATCAGTATTGCTATTGGTATTGGACTGATTATTTTCCTGATATCTATTATCTATAAAGGAATTCAGAAAAGAAATAAATACCAGAAACTCTACAAAGAGTTTATCAGTATCAAAAGCAGTGAAGATTTAGATGAAGAACTGCCTGATGAAGATCCCGTGGCTGCAGAAGTCATAGATGCTTATGATATGGATTCCGATGCTGATAATGAACCGGATATCCTGGATGATATTGATGATATTGACATTAATCCGAAACTTGTGGATAATGTTCTTAAAGAGCTTGATCTGTTTGAAAAGAATAAAGACTTTTTAAAGAAAAAAGTAAATCTGGAAAGTCTTTCTTTACAATGTGGAACCAATACCGCCTATCTATCCAAAATTATCAACCATTATAAAAAGCAAAATTTCAAAACCTATCTCAATGATTTAAGACTTAATTATGTTATGAATCTTTGGCGGGGAAGTAAAAAGAGCAGAAGATACTCTATACAGGATATTGCAAGTAAAGCAGGATTCAGCAATTCGCAAAGCTTTTCAAAAAAATTTCAAGAAAAATTCGGGGTTTCCCCTTCATTTTTCTTGAAAAAGCTTAATTCCAATAAAGAATTGGAAAGCGATATAATCGCTACGGATAATGAATTAAAAAATGATTAATATGTTGTTAATGTAAACTGTGTCCTTATTTTAAAATGGTTCTATTTCCCTTATGGGTTTTACCATCTGCTCTAACGCTGAAGCTAAATTAGTTATTATCCTGAAATAATACCAAAACAGGAAGGCTACAGAGGGTTGAAAACTTAAAAAAGAAGACCCAAAAACTTAAAAAACTTAAAAAAATACATCATCTTCCCTACTGATTTACAACATAATAAGATTTTATAAAGTAAGTTTTGAATCATATTTATTTTAATAATAGAAAGTAGAGATAAAAGCACCTGAATCTCTCATTTAGGGCATGAATTTTCAATTTATCCAAGATTATACATTGTCAAAATACCTGTAAAATCATCACCTTAAAACACAAAAAGGGCCAATTCAAAAAAGAATTGACCCCAAACATTAACTGTTTACTGAATTATGATATTTTTTATTTCCAGCCTCCACCTAGGCTTTTATAGATATCTACTACTGTACTCAGCTGTTTCTGCTTAGCTTCAATCAGCTCCATTTTAGCATCCAATGCGTCTCTTTGGTTCAAAAGAACTTCAAGATAATCTGCTCTGGAGTTGCGGAATAATTGGTTGGCGATATCTATGGACTGATCCAGAGCTTTTGTCTCCTGGGATTTTAATTGATAATACTGATCTATATTCTTGATTCTGGACATCATATTGGCAACATCCAGATAAGCATTTAAAATCGTCTTATCATACTCATACAATGCCTGAACCTGTCTTGCATCAGCGGTTTGGAAGTTGGCCTTGATAGCACTCTTATTGATCAGGGGGCCAGCCATCTCTCCAACAAGGTTATAGGCAATGGATTCCGGCATTTTAACCAAATAGGAAGGTTTAAAGGCTTCCAATCCTAAGGTTGCGGATATTTCCAGTGAAGGATAAAACTCTTTTCTTGCCGCTTCCACATCTAATTTTGAAGATTTCAATTCCAATTCTGCACGTTTGATATCCGGACGATTAGCAAGCAATTGTGACGGAATGCCGGTATAAACTGTCTGCGGAATGGTAGACATAAAACTTTCTTTTGTTCTTACAATCGGCTGTGGGTACCTTCCCAACAAAGCATTGATACCGTTTTCCTTCTCAGTAATTTGCTGACGGATTGTGTATTCTGCAGCTTTTGACTTGGCCAGTTCAGCTTCAAATTTCTTCACCGCCAGTTCTGTTGCCGCAGCAGCTTCCTTCTGGATCTTAGAGATTTCCAAAGCTTTTTGCTGAAGTTTGATATACTGCTGTATGATATCCAGCTGATTATCAAGAGCCAGCAATTCATAGTAACTATCTGCGACTTCTTCTATAAGATTGGATAATACAAAATTTTTCCCTTCCACTGTGGAAAGGTAATGAGCGACAGCTGATTCTTTCTCCGTTCTGAGCTTTTTCCAGATATCAATCTCCCAGTTCGCCATTAATCCTCCTTCAAAATTCCCCAATGGATCCGGCATTTCTCTTCCCGGTTCTATTTCCGTAGTAGCATCCCCTGCCCCTTCACTGGTATAGCGCCCTGCTTTTTTCAGCCCTGCACCTATACCGGCAGAAACAGTGGGGCTCAGTTTTCCTTTTTTAGCCAACACTCCACTCTTAGCAATTTCAATCTCCTGAAGCGTAATCAGAAGTTCCTGATTGTTCTTTAGAGAAATTTCAATCAGGCTTACAAGGTTAGGATCAGTGAAGAATTGCCTCCAGGGTGTTGTTCCGCTGTTATTATTGGCGTCCTGCTGTTCTTCCTGGTTAAAATTCTGAGGTATATTCTCTTTAACCTCATCTTTTATGACTGTCGCCATCGGAGCTTTACAGCTTGCCAGAACAAGAGATAAAGCAATGGCTGTGATTATATTTTTAGTCTTCAAATTTTCCATCATGTTCATAAGGTTCAGTTTGTTCTGTTAAAGGATTTTCTTCTTCATATTTTGCCAGTCTCGATTTATCAGCAATCGTTCCGAAAATATAATATAGCCCCGGAATAATCATCAATCCGAAAATGGTTCCTATCAGCATTCCTCCTGCTGCTGCCGTTCCAATCGTTCGGTTACCCACTGCACCCGGTCCGGTTGCAACTACTAATGGAATTAACCCGGCAACGAATGCAAATGAGGTCATTAAGATAGGGCGGAAACGGATCGCTGCACCTTCAATAGCCGCTTTTGCCACAGGAATACCTTCTTCAGCTTTCTTCTGTACTGCAAATTCTACAATCAGTACCGCATTTTTACCCAGAAGCCCGATAAGCATTACCATGGCAACCTGTGCATAGATATTGTTTTCCAATCCTAAAAGCTTTAAGCATAGGAATGCCCCGAAAATACCTACCGGAAGAGATAGAATCACCGGTAAAGGAAGAATGAAGCTTTCATATTGCGCCGAAAGAATCAAATAAACAAATCCTAAACACACAAGGAAGATAAATACAGCTTCATTTCCACGGCTTACTTCATCTTTGGAAATCCCAGCCCAGTCTATACCAAAACCTCTGGGAAGGGTTTTATCTGCAACTTCCTGAATGGCTTTAATAGCCTGCCCACTGCTATATCCAGCAGCCGGAGTTCCACTTACCTCTGCCGAGTTATACATATTATGTCTTGTAATTTCAGATAAACCATACACCTTTTCAAGTCTCATAAAATCCGAATACGGTACCATCTGGTCTTTATCATTTTTAACATATAATTTCAACAGATCTGTTGGTAGTGCACGATACTGAGGCCCTGCCTGTACAATCACTTTATAAGGCCTGTCGAAACGGATAAAACTTGTCTCATAGTTGGAACCGATAAGGGTTGATAAATTATCCATCGCTTTTTCAATGGTCACTCCTTTCTGTTCCGCAAGGTCATTATCTATTCTAAGCATATATTGTGGGAAACTCGCAGAATAAAACGTAAATGCCGATCCAAGTTCAGGACGTTTTTTAAGCTCTTTTACAAAATCATTACTTACCTGTTCCATTTTATGATAATCCCCACTTCCTGCCTTATCCAGCAAACGGAGTTCAAAACCTCCTGCCGCACCATAACCAGGCACTGAAGGTGGTTGGAAGAATTCAATATTGGCTCCCGGAATATTTTTAGCCTTTTCTTCAAGTTTCTCAATAATTTCAGAGGCCGATTCTTTACGTTCTTCCCAGCTTTTAAGGTTGATCAGACAAGTTCCCGAGTTAGATCCCGTTCCTTCGGTCAGAATTTCATATCCTGCCAGCGACGAAACAGACTGTACCCCATCAATATCTTCTGATTCTCTTAAAAGCTCTTTTGCAATCTGATTGGTTCTTTCCAATGTAGATCCCGGAGGAGTCTGGATAATTGCATAAATCATCCCCTGATCTTCCGCGGGAATAAATCCTGAAGGAAGGGAGTTGCTGAGAAAATAAGTACAGGCACAAAAAGCCAGCAATAATGGTAACGTAATTGTTTTTTTCGTAACCGTTTTATTAAGCATCTTCTCATATTTTCCGGCCCCTTTTGTGAAAATATTGTTGAATTTATCCAGGAAAATGGAAATAGGAGTTTTCTTTTTAGCTTTTCCGTGGTTATTTCTCAGAATTAATGCACATAATGCAGGAGTAAGGGTAAGCGCTACAATCCCGGATAAAATAATGGACGATGCCATGGTAATAGAGAACTGGCGATAAAATACTCCAACCGGTCCGGACATAAATGCAATCGGGATGAATACGGATGCCATTACCAACGTTATGGCGATAATAGCACCACTGATCTCATGCATCGCTTCTTCAGTTGCTTTCAAAGGAGAAAGGTGTTTTTCTTCCATCTTGGCATGGACAGCCTCAATCACTACAATGGCATCATCTACTACAACCCCAATTGCCATTACCAGGGCAAAGAGTGAGATCATATTCAGTGTAATTCCAAAGGCAGACATTACGGCAAATGTTCCTACTAATGAAACCGGAACCGCCAATGCAGGAATAAGCGTTGAGCGCCAGTCTCCAAGAAATAGAAATACAACAATGGCTACCAGTATAAATGCTTCAAACAGGGTATGTATCACTTTTTCCATAGAAGCATCCAGGAACCTGGAAACATCATAACTGATATCATAGTGCATCCCTTTTGGAAAGTTATTCTTTTCAAGATCTTTCATCAATGTTTTTACATTTTTGATAACGTCACTTGCATTAGATCCATAGGACTGCTTTACAGTAATTGCTGCAGAAGGTTTTCCATTCAATGTAGAATAAATATCATACATGGAACTTCCAAACTCAATATCTGCGACATCTTTTAACCTTACTGATTCTCCATCAGACTTCGCCTTAAGAATAATATTTCCGTAATCTTTTTCATTATTAAAACGTCCCGGATATTTTAACACATATTCAAAAGACTGAGAACGTTTTCCTGAGCTTTCTCCTGTTTTTCCTGGAGAAGCTTCTAAGCTCTGCTCATTCAGTGATTCCATCACTTCATCCGCTGAAATATTATAAGCGGTAAGCCTATCCGGTTTAAGCCAGATACGCATTGCATATTCACGGGTACCCAGGATATCGGCAAAACCTACTCCACTTACCCTTCTCAATTCAGACATTACATTGATATCTGCGTAGTTGAAAAGGAATTTCTGGTCAGCTTTGGGATCATCACTGTACAGGTTAATGTACATCAGCATATTGGGTTCTTCACGGGTAATTTTCACTCCTTCACGTACTACCAGTGGAGGCAGTTTATTCACTACTGAAGATACACGGTTTTGAACGTTGACTGCTGCAACATTGGGATCTGTACCGAGGTCAAATACAATCTGAATAGAGGCTTCCCCATCATTTCCTGCATCCGAGGTCATATATTTCATACCTGGAACACCATTCAATCCTCTTTCCAACGGAATCACTACGGATTTGATCAATAGTTCGTTGTTGGCTCCCGGGTACTCTGCCGTGATATTTACTTTAGGCGGTGAAATGGATGGAAACTGCGTCACAGGAAGCTTCACTAGGGACAAGATCCCTAAAAATACTATAATCAATGAGATTACAATAGACAGAACAGGTCTGCGAATGAATTTCTTAAACATACTTCTTCATTTTAGAGTAGACTACTCTGCTTTTAATTTCAATGATTGAAGAACCTTTTTAGGATCCTGGAATTTTGTTTTTATCTTTTGGTCGTCTTTTACTTTCTGAACACCTTCCAGAAGAATCTGATCCCCTTTTGAAAGCCCTGAACCTACTACATAGAGGTCCTGAAGTTCATAAGCAATTTTAATATTCCGGGATTTTGCAGTTCCGTTTTTATCAATAACAAATACATATTTCTGGTCCTGAATCTCGTAGGTTGCTTTTTGAGGAATAATCAGTGCATTATGAACCGGCATTACCATTTGAACTTTTCCGGTTTCCCCATTTCTCAGCAGTTTATCAGGATTCGGAAACTTTGCGCGGAAAGCAATATTTCCGGTTTCATTATCAAACTCTCCTTCAATAGTCTGAATTTCTCCTTTATGGATATACGTTTCGCCATTGGCCGTAATCAAAGCCACCTCATTGCTTCCACGGTCAGCAACATGCGTCTGGTAGCTTAAATATTCAGGTTCTGAAACATTGAAGTAGGTATAAATGTTGGTATTATCCGACAGTGAAGTAAGAAGATCTCCTTCATCTATTAAACTTCCAAGTTTTAAAGGGATTCTGTTGATGATCCCAGAAAACGGAGCTTTAATATCTGTAAATGACAGATGGATTTGTGCCAGCTTCATTTCTGCATTGGCAGCATCCAATTTAGCTTTTGCCATTGCTTTTTCATTTTTAGACACAATATTGTTATTGGCCAGTGTACTGGCATTTTTCAATTCGATAGACGCCTGTTCCACTTCTGCTTTTGCTTTTAAAAGCTCTGCCTGATACAGTTTGGGCATAATCCGGAATAAAGTCTGTCCGGCCTGTACATACTGTCCCTCATCTACAAAGATCTTTTCAAGGAAACCTTTTTCCTGTGCCCGGATTTCAATGTTCTTCACTGACTGGATCTGAGCAACATATTCTTTATTAATTACAGTATCCATAACTACCGGGGACGTTACCGGATAAATTGAGGCTTCTTCTTTTTCCTCTTTTTTCTTGGTACAGCTAACAGCCAGCAGCAGAATGCTTAAAGCAATGCCTGAGGCAACTCTTTTTATCATAATTCTAGAGTTTATATAAATCGTTAATGTTTGAATAGAAATAAGAATGGTAATCGGGAATGCTACGATGTGATGATTACCAGAAGGTCACAACGCAAGGAAACTCTCCACCTTACTTCAGGTAGAAAATAAACGGAAAAATGAAATTTTAAATTCTGATGGAACGGATTAAAAGAAATTTTTTAGCAGAAAGGCCAAAAACAAAACCATGAATGTGCGGCTTAAACTGCTTATAACTTTTTAATCCAAAAATATAAACCAAGCTGAAAATGCCGGCAAAAACAACAATAGCCTGAAATACATCAGACAACTGAAAATCATTTTCGATAAGTTCCAGGGTGGAATTGTCTACACTGTCGGCTTTCTGCTGAACGGAGAGCTTTTCAAAAGTCTGGTTCAGACGGTTAGCCCTTTTAGGAATGTGATGAGAAACATGACCAGAATAGTCATTTCGCAGTGTTTTAACGTTAAGCTTGCTTTCCACTATAAAGAGCAGAAAAAGGCTTGTTAAAAAATATACTATAAAGTTTCTCATTTTGAAGTGGCAAATGTACATTTAGATTATGATACAATCATAGTAGATTAACAAAATTTAACGATCCTTTAAATAACCTGAAGTCAGAAATTACACTGTATTCTCTTCGTCATCTATAGTGTTCACTACCAATGAATTTATCTCAACATATCTTAAAATTACATATTACACATTAAAAGCAATTGTATAGTTAATTAATCACAATAATTAGTATATTTATAAAAATAAACAACTAAAAATGAATAATTTAGTTTATATTTTAAAAAACACCATGAAAATTTTCTATCCTGATTTTACTAAGGGCTATAGGAAGTTCTGCTCTTTAGCAAATGTCTTTTTTTTCACTTCATATAATACTATTATTTCTCCAAATTTATATCTGTCTATGGGTTTCTTCCTCATAAATGCTTACAGTTTTTATAATACTGAGAAAATAAGTTTCCCAATTTTTGACATCTATTTTAACAAACGCTACACACAACACCTAAAATACTTTACTTATGAGAAAGAATTTATCTTTATTAGGATTGGTCTTTTTTTCAATCTTTTACGCGCAGGTAGGTATACATACCTCCAATCCTCAAAATACATTCCATGTGGATGGGGCAAAGGATAATCCCGCCACAGGAGCTCCTTCACTCACTCAGCAAGCCAATGACCTCATTGTAACTTCCAGTGGAAGTACGGGAATAGGAACGGCAACCCCCGATCCTTCCGCCATGCTGGAAGTCAATTCCCCTAACAAAGGAATTTTACCCCCAAGAGTGGTTCTAACTTCTGCTAATATGCAGCTTAGCGCCAATCCTAATGCTACCGGACTATTAGTTTACAATACGTCGTCAACTCCATTAAAAGCAGGGTATTACTTTTGGGATGGCATACAATGGCAAAAATTAGACTCTACAACAGATAACAGCGGTGGTAATGCCACTGTAGAGACGAAAGCTGTAATGGGACCTCTGACAGCCACTACAGATAATGGCAGAGCCGGCTACGCAATTGTTGTAACAACGCCTGACGGCAGATTTTCAGTACGCTGTTTTATTCCTACAGGAAGTTTGTTTGCTGATGTTAATTTACAGATCAGAAATAATGGTATTCCCACGGTAGATATCATTTCAAACGGGCATTATCTATGGTCCGGAGCGGGAGGATATCAGCAAAATCAGCTCAGATTACCATCTGCAGCATGGGCTGGTGACAATGCAACCACTTCACAGGCACTTATTGATGCAACAACCGGAGCCAGAATTCAAACTGCTCTTACCAATCCATATTGGGGAGATCCGGGTGTATATGCCAGTGGTGTTCCGGAGCAAAGACTCTATTCATGGACGACCACTGATGGTAATGACAAGGTTTTCTACAAAATGTATTTTATGATGGGTTCTTCTACCCCAGCCAGTGCAGGAAATGCAACAACATGTCCGGGTGGTATATGCAACACAACTAAAGCATTTTTCACCATAGACCAGGTTAAAGCTCCTTAATCGGCTTAAACTGATTCATATGATCCATAAGAAGAACTGAATCCTTTAGTTCTTCTTTTTATTGATGGATAGGCTGGCGGCACATTTTCTGGTAAGGGATGAAATCATTACAAAAACTAACTTTTATCATGATTTCCAATTATTTATAAAAGCCTATTGTTATTCTCTTCTATTTGAATTATTTTTGCCGGAAATTTAAACAACAAATGCAACATAAGAAATTTACACTTTATCTCATTTAAAATGAGCAAAATATACTCCTCTGCTTTTAGAGGTATGTTTTAAATTCTACATCAATTAATTCCTATTGGTCTGTTTCAAAGGTCTGTTTTTAACAAGCGAAGAGATGCGCTCCGATAAAAACACATTGTTAATTTTACATAAACTAACATATTTTTATTAAAAATATTTGTAAATTTATATAGTATTAACACCATAATTCATGAAACACTTTAAAATCACTTATCACTATGAAAAATTTATTACCATCAATCCTTTTAGGATTGGCAATTCTTTCCTCAACAGCGTGTAAACATCCTGGTAAAGAAGCTGAAGTTCTTACTGCTGCGCCGGAGAACAAAGATGAAATTTCCAAAAATGTTTATGTAGATAGCTATGGAGAAAAAATAGAAGTTACCATAAACAGTACTAAAAATACAGCCACAGTACATTTGAATGGCAAAACATATGATCTCAAAAAAAGTGATGCACTGCCAGAATATACTGCTTCAAATGAAGAGTATCAGTATTCTGAAATCAAAGGCAATATTACTTTTTTAAAGAAAAATGTAGACATGGTTCTTTTCCATCATAAAAAGGAGAGAAAAGAATCAGGACCGGCTAAAATGGCATCATATTAGCTGAAGAGTTAAACATACATTTAAATTAAACTTTATGAAAAACTTGTATTACTACCTATCAGCTCTTTTCCTTGCTGTATTTCTTGTTGCTTGTAAAACTCCTGCCGTACAGAAGTCTGCAGACATAACAGGAAAAACATGGAAACTTGTTGAACTTAACGGACAGCCAATTCAGTTAAAGAACCCTAAGAATAATCCTCATTTTAAACTTGACACCAATGGTATGAGATATGAAGGACATGCAGGATGTAACGGTTTGGGAGGTACTTTTGAAATAAAGCCTGACATCATGAGAATTAAATTCAACCAGGGAATGTCTACTATGATGGCATGTGAAGATCTGGATATTGAAAACCAATTTACAAAAGCTTTGCTTTCTGCAGATAACTATTCTGTAAACGGAAATACTTTGACTTTAAACAAAGCAAGAATGGCACCTTTAGCTAAATTTGTACAACAGTAAATTGAATCACAATAAAAATACAAAGACGCTCTGCAGTTGCAAAGCGTCTTTTTTATGCTTTTTTATTATACAATATATAACAGATTAAAAGACCTAGATTAACCAAAACTGCAAATGAGTTGGAAATAATAATAGGCAGTTCATCTTTCATAAAACCATACCAAACCCATAGAGAAAGCCCAACAATGAGAACAAGAAGCATAAGCAGGGAAATGTCTTCCACATTTTTTTCTCTGATGACTTTTACGAGTTGAGGAATCATAGAAACAGAAGTTAAAACCCCTGCAATAATTCCTAATATATTTTCATTCATGATTCTGTTGTTAAGAAATAAAAGAACGTTAATATAAAGAAAACTTTTATGATTTGAACCTGTTCGCAGAAACTTCTTCATGAAGAGGCATATCTTTCTCAATAAAATCATAAAGATTTTTTGAAAAATAACATCCGTTCAGAATTCCCCTTGCTCCCATCCCATTAAAGACATACAGGTTTTTTAATGATTCGTGCCTGCCAATAATAGGTCTTCTATCCTTTACTGTCGGGCGGAAGCCAAAATGAACTTCCTCCACTTCAAAATCATAGAAATAAAACTCTGAAAGACCATTTACCAATTGTTTTACTGCAGATTCATCTATATGATGGTGCAATTGTTCTCTATCATAGGTTCCACCATAGAAATGAAGCCCGTTTCCGGCAGGAAATAAAAAATGTTTCTTTTTGATTGTGATATCAGGAACAGCCTCGGAAAGTTTTACCTTAATATGATGTCCTTTATTTGGAATAACAGCAACATCTGAAAAATATGGATTTTGGGTAACTCCCATTCCTTCGCAGAAAACAATATTTTTAAAACTAAAATCTGTATAAGTAGCTTCCGAAGGATTCAGTTTCTCATAATCGAATTTTTCTTTTACCAAAAGGT
Organism: Chryseobacterium sp. WG23; assembly: GCF_024586575.1. Lineage (NCBI taxonomy): Bacteria > Pseudomonadati > Bacteroidota > Flavobacteriia > Flavobacteriales > Weeksellaceae > Chryseobacterium > Chryseobacterium sp. WG23. The sequence continues at coordinate 75,626 of NZ_JALCZE010000012.1, read as the reverse complement.
CATTTTTTTCAAAATAACTAAATAAACCCGCAAAAAATCCATTAACATTCAATCTGGCTGACTGAGATACCTTTCCGCTAAGATAATCGTTTTTTACCACATTTAAAGACTCAAATTTTTTATCGAGAAAAGCTGATAAATCCTCATTCTCTGATTTCTTCAGCCATAGCTTCTGTTCATTTTCGTCATGAAAAATTCTATGGATAGATTTTTCAACCAGATAATTTTCGCCTGTATATGATGCTATTTCTTCAAGAGTATCTTTAAGGAAATCAATCTGCTCCTGAGCTTTCCAGAAAGTTGTAAACTTCTTAAGGACAACAGGATTAATGATACCGGCTGAGATTTGAGAAGCACTTTTTCTTCCTTCTGAAAATATTACAAAGGACTTATTATTTTTAATTAGCTGGTGAGCGAAGAAAAGTCCTGCATAACCATCACCCACTATAATATAATCTACATTTCTCATAATAAAAAAACCTGAGTAAAAGTACTCAGGTTTTCTATAAATATCAAGTGAAATTTAGTAATTCCACATATCATTTTCCATTTCAAGGATCTGCGTCTTGATTCTGTCGCTTTCATCCAGCTGATCATCAGCATCTCTAGGAATATAGTCTTTGATAGTACCATCTCCTAAACCGGCTGAAGATTTGTAGATTATAGAAGAAAATCTTCTTGCATTGATGATATCATCGAAAGATAAATCAGCTGAAGAGTTTTTTCTGTTGAAAACATAATTGTTGGCTAAGACATCTCTTGCATTCGGATAGAAAATCCAGAATAAATCAATCAATTCGTCATTGCTGGCAATTGGTTTCCCGTCAGGGCCTATAACTCCCTGTACTGCAGGGTCTGGACCCATAGCAGCAATACCGAGAGGTCTGTATTTCATCTGTCCGTCTCTCTTGTCAATGAACCACATACCCATTATTTTAAGAACTTTCACTTTATCAGTTGTAGTCTCAATAATATCAGTATATTCTTTTTTCTCCTGCTCAGTTAATTGTCTTCCAGAGTTCAGGATATCAATTGCAGCATCACTGATCTTAACATTAACCAACCTTTTCTTAATTCCTTCCGGAGTAAGTTTATCTACAAAATTCTCATCATTATAAACCTGCTCAATTTTACCGCTTAAAGCAGCATCAAGCAATAATTTATATAAAGATCTTGTAGGAGTAGAAAGAAGGCCATCCGGATTATCATAATAGAATGGCTGATTGATCTTATCATTCATATCAATGATTTCCCAAACAAACATACTTTTAAGGATATCTTTATCTTCTACAAAACCATATTCAAGAGGCTTTACTGTTTTATCAATAATAGTATCACCAACTTTCTGTTTATTCTCCTCTCTCATCTTTCTGAACTCTTCCGGAGAAGATGAATTCAGAATAGTCTGGGACAAAGCAAATCCCGAAACTAATACTAAAAGGGTGCTAATATATTTCTTCATAATAAGTTACAATTTTAGTCCTATTGAACATTAATTAATATAGGAGTAATGTTTTTAATCTGTTGCCCTTCCAAACCTTGAGCTGTTGCTTTAATATCAAATATTGAAAATACATCTCCTGATCTTAAGTTTCTCACCAGTCCAGCTGCTTCGCCTAAAGAATTTCCATGGATCAGCAATGCTGCTTTTCCAGGTACTCTTACCATAAACTGAGTAACAGTGAACGATACTGGGAAGTCAAAGTCAGGAATAGTTGCCTGTACCGTTTGATTCGGGATAGAACTTGCCGGCATAGATAATATATTCTGTCCTCTCATCTGACCTTGTGGTGGCGGTACATTCTTGATTCTATATTCAAATACCTGAGATACTGATTTACCATAAGGATCAAGTCCTGATAATGTTAACTTCACTGTAGTACCTGCACCAGGTTTTACATTCCACTTTCCAGGACCTGTACTTTTCACAGCTGCTCCCGGAGCTGATAATGAAAGCTTAGCATTGTCTGCACCTAAGATTGATCCTGAAACAGGGTTCTCAAGTCCTCTATACATTACATTCATTTTGTCAGCAGAAAGTAATAGTCCTTTTTCAAGTTTTACTTCTCTAGGTCCTGCAATTACATTATAAGTATGCGTCCAAGGGAAGTTTTGCGCTTTGCCTGTAGCATCTGTTAATGTAATCATTCCTCCTAATTTATGTTCACCGATACCGGAACCAGAGATAGGAATAATACCTTTTCCATTCTCCAATTTACTTACACCGGAGATACTGATTTTGTTACTGTTAGAATAGTTACCCAACATTACTTTTACTTCAGCCTGCTTACCAGCCTGGATATCCACCGGACCTGCAACAATAGCTTCATAACTTGTAAACTTAATGCTTGCATCTACTTTCTCCTGAAGCAATAATGCCAGTGCATCAGACTGAACATTTCTGGCATCATTTTGGATAATCTCTAAATTGGAAATAGCTGCAATTAAAGGCTGGTGATAGAATTTATTCTGAAACCAAGTCTTATCATTTGGAGATTTTCCTTTAGGATATTCTGCAATAAGAGATTTGTTAGCTCTTTCTACTAAATCTTTAAGCTGAGCATTGTTCCCAAAAGTAACGTTAATGTAATTTCTTACATCATCAATTTTAGCTTTTAGGTCTAATGCATTCTTAGAAGGCGCATTTTCATCTCCTTCTTTAAAGAAATATTCTGTAGTTGCTTCATTATTGTTAAGTGCCGCAAAGTTCTCACTTACATCAACATCTTTTCCATCCTTATCTTTGTCATGAAACTCAGATTGTCTTTTCAGAAGATCTTTGATATCCTGAGAAGATTTCACCAACGCATCAATCTTGGTTTTCAATACCTTATACTGTGCCCAAGGCTGTGCATAAGTATCGGGAACCTGCTGTGCTTTAGCTTCAAGCGTCTTTTCAAAGATTTTCTCGTTCTTTCTTTCTGTTAAAGTTCTGGTTTCATTTAATGCTCTGGTAGAGTCGTAATATGATCTGATGATTTCTGCATCAATGTTTAGGGCCATCATCGCGATGAACACCAGATACATCAGGTTGATCATCTTCTGACGAGGGGTCTGTTTTCCTTGTGCCATTCTCTGTTTCTTTTTTTAGATTAAATAGTTATTTAGAAATGGTTTAGGAATTAAGACTTCATAGCAGTTAACATACCACCATAAACTCTGTTTAAATTATTCAGATTAGAGGTTAAACCTTGTAGCTCTTGGTTGAATTTTTCAGATTGCTCTGCAGATTTCTGCATATCAGCAACATATTTGTTTGCGTACTCAGATTGTTTTTTACCATTCTCAAGTTGCATAGCATATAAAGCATTCATACTTTCCATATGCTGAGCAGCTTTATTCAACTGATCATTATATTTATGAGTAGAAGCTGATACATCTACAGTTTGGTTGATTTGATCTACAGAATTTGAAAATTTATCAATTCCTGTTCTTAATCTGTCAAATAACTGAACATCCAATTTAGCATCCTCAAGCATCTTATCCAATTTCTTAGAAAGAGAATTTTCCAATTCGGCAAATTGAGCTGCAGCATTGTTATTTCTAGAAGAAACATTAGAATGTAAAGGGTTTGGGTTAGCATGCTTATCTAATAGTTCAGGATAAACATTTTCCCATGCATAAGACTCTTCAGATTTTGGAGGGTCGAATGCAAAAATGATAAAGATAATTGCCTCTGTAATAAGCCCTACTGTAAGAGCGATATTACCATTAATGGGCCCCAAGGTAATGTGAGTAATTTTAAGCCAAGCTCCAAGAATTACAATTGCAGCACCGAATGAATAAAAGAAATTCATCCAAGCATCTTTAGTCTTAAACATATTGAGTTAGTTTTTTTATGTTAAATAAAATTGTTTTGAAAAATAATTGTCTCGTTATCTGTTAACTCTTCTTGGTTTCACAGCTGCTTCAGGAATATCCTGAACAGTTCTGAATCCGATATAGCTTCTAGCAGAATCTTTTCTTTCCCAATCTCTTGCCCCTGTCATCAATGCATATCCTATATCTTTCCAAGATCCACCTCTTACAGATTTCTTAGTATCCTTTTTATCTTTTGTAGAAGGATTTAATGTAGAAGAGAATCCATATGAAGAATTGTTATATGCAGATTCTGTCCATTCAGAAACGTTTCCAGCCATATCAAATAACCCAAATCCATTTTTCTTAAATTTCTTAACTGGAGCTGTATATGTATAAGTACCTTTTTTCTCGTCTTCCATGTAGTTACCTCTCTTAGGTTTAAAGTTTGCTAAGTAGCAACCTCTGTCATCCATCAAATATGGACCTCCCCAAGGGTAAGTGGCGTTTTGCATACCGCCTCTTGCAGCATATTCCCATTCAATTTCTGTTGGAAGACGGAACTGCAATGGTCTTTGTTTTTTTCTTTTTAAACTTTCGTTGTAATCTGTTTTCAATTTAGATCTGAAGTTACAATAAGCTCTTGCCTGATCCCAGGTTACTCCTACTACAGGGTAGTTTTTGTAAGCTTTGTGCCAGAAATATTGTTCAAATAATGGCTCATTGTAAGCAAAGTGGAAATCTTTTACCCAAACTGTAGTATCCGGATAAATCGCGATACTTTCGCTTTTAAGGTAATTAACTCCTCTTTCGTTATCAGCAAGTGCAGCATCCATATCTCCCCAACGGTAAGTATATTTAAGCTTACTAACATCTAAAATTCTTTCGTTTCCAATTCTGGAAGATGCAGGCAAGTATAATGCTTCTAAAACCTCTGCATACTCTACATCCGGATATTTTGAAGTACTCCAATGTAATGGAATTTTCCAATCTAATCTTTTGCTGGCATCATAGGTTCCATCTTCACGGCCTCCCTGGCCTTCCATATATTCCTGATAAGGCGTTAAATTCTCTTCTTTTTTAGCAAGGTATGCATAATCTCCTATGCTTGCTCCTTTACCTCCGCCTTCATCACCACCTTCTCCGGCAGCTTCAGCAAGTAAAGTTCTCGCAATAGAATCTCTTACATAATTGATAAATACCCTGTATTCTGAGTTGGTAGTTTCTGCTTCATCCATGAAGAAAGAAGAAACAGTAACGGTTTTCAATGCTGTTTTTTCAGGTGTATGTGTTGGATCCTGATCTGCGAGACCAGCAACAAATGAACCTGCAGGAATTGCGACCATTCCGTATGGTCTTTCCGCAACAAATGATTTCGTTTTTTCTCTTGGTATCAATTCTCCTTTTGTTCCAGGCTTCCCTACAGAAGAGCTGCCACCACCTGAACAAGATACCGATGCTACCGATGCAGACAATAATAAAAGAAATATCCTTTTCATGTTAATTTTTATAATTAAGCCGTAAATATATAATTTTTTTAAGAAACTTTTAAGATTTTTTTTGAAATAACGGAAGAAATCTAAATTTATTTTATTTACAACAACTTTTTATTCAACAGTAACAGATTTTGCTAAGTTTCTTGGCTGATCAACGTTTGCGCCTCTATAAACTGCAATATAATAAGCAAGTAACTGTAGGGGCACTGATGCAACGATTGGTGAGAAACATTCTGAAGTTTCAGGAATTTCAATCACATAATCTGACATTTCACTTACCTGACGGTCTCCTTTGTTGACTACAGCGATAATTTTCCCTTTTCTAGCTTTAATTTCCTGAACATTACTTACAATTTTATCATAATGACCTTTTTTAGGTGCTATAATAACAATTGGCATGTTTTCATCAATCAAAGCAATAGGGCCATGCTTCATTTCTGCTGCCGGATATCCTTCTGCATGGATATAAGAAATTTCTTTTAGTTTTAAGGCTCCTTCTAAGGCCGCAGGATAGTTGTATCCTCTTCCTAAGTAAAGGAAATTGGTAGTTTCTACAAAATCTTTTGCAATTTCCTGAACCTGCTCATGGGTAGCACTTAAAACTTCTTCAATTCTCTTAGGAATAGCGTCCAATTCAGCAATTAAGCTCATAAATTCAGCATTCCCCAAGTTTCCGTTATGTTTACCTAATTTAAATGCAATAAGGGTAAGAATGGTAAGCTGAGCTGTAAATGCTTTTGTAGAAGCCACTCCAATCTCAGGACCTGCATGGGTGTATGAACCTGCATCTGTAATTCTTGCAATAGACGAATCTACCACATTACATATACCGTATATAAATGCACCTTTTTCTTTTGCCAGTTTTAGAGCAGCCATTGTATCTGCTGTTTCTCCGGATTGAGAAATTGCAATAACCACGTCTTTATCAGTAATAATAGGGTTTCTATATCTGAATTCTGAAGCATATTCTACTTCAACAGGAATTCTTGCATATTCTTCAATAAGGTATTCTCCGATAAGACCTGCATGCCAAGAAGTACCACAAGCAATTATAATAATCCTGTTGGCATTTTTAAATCTTTCTACATGATCCCAGATCCCAGCCATTTTAATAACTCCCTCATCTACAAGAAGTCTCCCTCTCATGGTATCATGGATAGACTTTGGCTGTTCAAAGATTTCTTTAAGCATAAAATGCTCGTAACCTCCTTTTTCAATCTGCTCCAGGCTCAGTTTAAGCTGTTGGATTTCCGGCTCGATTTTAGAGTTTTCATTGATTGTTCTAATATCCACTCCGTTCTCAAGAGAAATAATAGCCATATGTCCTTCTTCCAGATAAATTGCTTCTTTTGTAAATTCTACAAAAGGAGAAGCATCTGAAGCAATAAAGTATTCATTTTCTCCGATTCCTATTGCTAAAGGTGAACCTAATCTTCCCACTACCAATACTCCAGGATAATCTTCATGAAGTACAGTAATTGCATAAGCTCCATATACTTCATTCAATGCATATCTCACCGCTGTCGGGAAATCAATCTCAGGATTCAGTTCCATGAAATACTGAATAAGATTGACCAATACTTCAGTATCAGTTTCTGATTGGAAAGTATATCCTTTCTCAGTAAGCATTTTTTTAATAGTATCATAATTCTCAATGATCCCATTATGCACAATAGCTATTTTTCCATTATTTGACAAATGCGGGTGTGAGTTTCTGTCACTTGGAACCCCGTGAGTTGCCCAACGTGTGTGTCCCATCCCAATTTTGGCTGTTCCTTTCAATTCTGCTGAAATATTCACCAAATCATCAACCTTACCTTTTGTTTTTTCTACTGAAAATTTCTTTTCTGTATTTTCTAAAACAATTCCTGCACTGTCATATCCTCTGTATTCTAATCTTCTAAGACCATTGATTACTATTTCGTAAGCATCTTGAAAACCTGTATATCCTACTATTCCGCACATATTTTATTTTGTCTAGTGTTATGTTTGTTGTTTATTTTTTTGTACCGTATGTAACTCTCAGCTGAATTCTATTCGCACTTTTGTCACTTCCGGTCAATATCGTTCTGTTCATATCAAATGCTCTTGTTGTAAATGTTGGTCCAAAATAGGCTCCTGAACTTACAACTCTTGCAAATGCACCCTGATTGATAATTAATAGATTATTTTTAAACTGATACTCATTATCCGTAGTAATTTTAATACCATCTGAAGGTCCTTCAACAATACCTTTAATAGTCTTTGTTACCACAAAGTCATAATATAATGGTTTTTCATTGATCAGATAAAGAGGGAATCCTGCTGTTAAATCTGCAGTAAAGCCTGGCGAAACGAATTCTCCGTCTTTTCCTTTGTCTTTATTTACAGGAAGAAGTGTAAATCTGCTGTCTCCAAATTTTGAATGCTTATTAGACCATGTCAATGGATCTACATAAACTCTGATCTTTGCACTTATAATTCCTGCTTTATCTTTTGCATATAAACTTTTAAGCTTATTAATCTCCTCTTCCGGAATTTTCACTCCTATAGAAGGACCTCCCATTCCCTGAGCATAAAGCTTCGGATCACCAGTGGTTTCATTGCTTGCTGCTAATGCAGATTCAACCTGAGATCCTGTTCTGTTATAAGTATACTGCCCTATGTGAACATTACCTCCTCCTAAATTAAATTTAAGCGTAGTTTGTGGTCTTGTCGTTGTACCATTATCTGTTTTATCATATTTATAGTACATAATAAGCTCCATATCATTAGGTGAAAACTGGAAAAGGTATCTATCCGTTTCACTTACTGAAATTTTAATTCCTCTTAAGTATCTGATAAAGTTAGCTGTATTTTGCAATTCAGGCATTCCTTTTTTATCTACAATTCTGGTTTGGAAGAAGTCTTTGTCCAACTTCATTCTAAAGTCATTAGTAGAATTGAATAACGCGGTATTATCAGATTTTTTAGTCACTGCTACCGTGCTTACTCTTCCGTCAAATACTGCTGAACCTAATAATCCGCCCGTACTCACATCTACATTTGAACGGGTGAAAGGTTTAGCGTTAGCATCCAGGAAAGTTGTCACTTCATGTACATTTATGGTCATAGAGTTATACTGACCTCCTATTTTACCATATTTAAAAACCGGGTATGTCTTTTTATCTATAGAAACAGGTACTGTTTCGTTCCCTACCGGGAAATCACTTCTGTCATAAGCACCTGGTGCTTTTACTGAATCTGTGATATAGTTTGGTGTTTTTATAACCAGGACAACAGAGTCTACTTTTGCGTTAGGTCCGGTAAAATCGAAGTTATCGGTAGGCATTCTCAATTGTGTAATATAAGATGCTTTCTGGCCTCCGAACTGACCTTCGGTAAAGGCACCCAGAACACCAACGGTTGTGAATCCTCCTGCAGCATTCTGCTCACTGATAAGTTTGGAAGCATCACTTCTGATGGAATCATGATTATTAATATTATATGCAATAAGATCATATAATGTTTCATTTCCATCTGCTGCATCTTTTATAAACAGTTGTTCTCCAAGGGCATCTGCATCCGGTTCACAGTTATAAAGAATTGCACTTCCGAAAATCGCCAGTAAAAGCATGGCGAAAGTCTTTTTAAGATTATGAGTCATTAAAAATGTGTTTTTAATAAAGTTGGTTTATAGAATCTACGTCAAGATATTCTGACTTTTGGGTAGCTGTTTCATTGAAAGCCTGATCAAGGTCTTCATCCAGAAACTCATCTCCCTTTACAACTGCATCCACGTAGTTCATACTTTCGATAACAAAGCTTTTAATTGTTGGATTATCTAACGCTTTTAATCCTGAAATATTATCAAACTTCAATTTTTCATCAATCTTTTTATCCAAGGCAGCGTCTTTCTCGTTATACAGGGAAAGAACAATTTTAGCGTCTTTGAAATAAGTATCGGATTCGTAATACGTTTTAAGGTAAATAGGGACAAAAGAAGACATCCATCCGTTCAGGTGAATAACATCCGGTACCCAGTTCAGCTTTTTGATGGTTTCAATAACTCCTCTTGCAAAGAAAATAGCTCTTTCGTCGTTATCCTCGAAAGGATTTTCTTCGTCGTCAAAATAGTATTGCTTTCTTTTGAAGTATTCTTCATTATCAATAAAGTAAACCTGAAGTCTTTCCCCCGGAAGAGACGCTACTTTAATAATTAAGGGCTGGTCCAGGTCATTGATAATAATATTCATTCCTGAAAGACGGATTACCTCATGAAGCTGGAATTTCCTCTCACTTATTTGTCCAAATCTTGGCATAAAAACTCTTACATCATTGCCTTCATTGTGCATCTTAAGTGCCATTTTGTTTACCACTGCAGCCATATTGGTATCTTCCTGATATGGATACATCTCTGTAGTAATGTACAGTATTTTTTGATTCGGCATAAACTTTCTATCTAATTTTTTGTAAAAATGCTTTAATGTGCAAAATTACAAAAAAACATCCAACATTATTTTAATTAACATTTTTTTACGAAAATTCCCTTTTCCAAATTATTAAAAACACACTTTATTATGTGATATTTTTAGTATTTTTGAAATAGTATTAAAATAAACTATGGAAGTTATAAGAAATAGGAAAGTCCTTCAGGATTTCATTGAAAGACAGAAAGAAATGGGAAAAAGAATAGGCTTTGCCCCTACTATGGGAGCCCTTCATAAGGGGCATCTTTCTCTATATGAAGAAGCAAAAAAGGAGAATGATCTTGTTATTTCATCAATTTTTGTAAATCCGACTCAATTTAACAATCCTGAAGACCTTGAAAAGTATCCTAGGGACATTAACAGAGATATTTTAATCCTTGAAAACTCTGGGCTTGTAGATGCTGTGTATATTCCCGAAGTAATAGATATCTATCCTGAAAAAGCAGAAAGCAAGCATTATGATTTTGATGGACTTGAGAATGAAATGGAAGGAAAATCACGACCGGGACACTTTGACGGGGTAGGAACCGTAGTAGAAGAACTTTTCAGACAGGTAAAGCCTGACAGCGCTTATTTTGGAGAAAAAGATTTCCAGCAATTAGCCATTATTAAGAAAATGGTTGAAAAAACACATCTTCCGGTTAAAATAACAGGAGTTCCCATCTATAGAGCAGAAAACGGACTGGCACTAAGCTCAAGAAACCAAAGACTTCATGAAGACCGAAAAGAAGCTTCAAAAATCATTTACGAAACCCTGAATAAAGTAAACGACTGGTTCCGAACGGTAACGATTACAGAAATTAAGGAAAGGGTAAAGGATATTTTTGACAACCAGCAAGGAATGCACCTGGAATATTTCCTGATTGCTGATGAAAATACATTAAAAGAAACTGATTTCTTCTATAAAGACAGAAATTTCAGAGCCTTTATTGTAGTGGTGGTAGATGGGGTAAGATTAATTGACAATATACATTTAGATTAAAAAACTATATAACACCTATATAATTTTTATAAAACACAAACTCTGATGGTAACGTCAGAGTTTTTTGATCAGTCTCAAAAGTTGTGGACTAAGCAAATTGGTTAAATCTAGCCCTCAACTTTTGCACCTGATCCGTTTTTTTGATTTATTACTTCTTATGATTATTAACACAAAAAATCAAAGGTCTCTTGAGGAGACCTTTGAAACACCAAATCACAAAATATTAATATGAAAAAAATTTACTTTTCAGTAAACTTGTGACCCGGCTGGGATTCGAACCCAGGACCCATACATTAAAAGTGTATTGCTCTACCAGCTGAGCTACCGAGTCGGCCACAATTAAAATGAATTACTTCATTATTAATTATAAATTTTCTTTGCAGTGCCTGCGACTGGACTCGAACCAGCACATCCTTAGGAAACCACCCCCTCAAGATGGCGTGTCTACCAATTTCACCACGCAGGCAATAAAATTACAAAAAAATAAGTAATTTTTATTGCTAGTGACCCGGCTGGGATTCGAACCCAGGACCCATACATTAAAAGTGTATTGCTCTACCAGCTGAGCTACCGAGTCGGTCACTTACACATCAAGTTTCATTTAAGTAATGTCCCTTGTTTTAAGTGGTGCAAAGATATGACTTTTTTCTTTATCTCAAAACTTTTTCGCAAATTTGTTCAAAAAAAATTCATGATAATTTCACTGATTGGATACATGGGAAGTGGCAAATCTCACATTTCCAAAATATTAAGCGAAAAAATAGATTTTAAATTAATTGACCTCGATAAAGAGATCGTCAGGAGAAATAAATTAACCATTCCTGAAATATTCGAAAAAAGGGGGGAAATCTATTTTAGAAAGCTGGAAAGAGAGGCATTGGAAGAGATTCTGGCTTCTGAAGAAAACGTGGTTTTAAGTCTTGGTGGAGGGACTCCTGTGTATTATAATAATATGGAGATCATTAATCATAACTCAAAGAGCATATTTTTAAGAACATCGGTAGGAACATTGGTAGAAAGACTTTCAAAACAGAAAGAAAAAAGACCAATAATTGCTACTATTACAGATGAAGATCTCCCCGAATTCATTGCCAAGCACCTATTTGAAAGAAATCAATTTTACAGCAAGGCACAGTACAGTTTAAGCACGGATTCCAGAGAACCTGAGGATATCGTTAAGGAAATAATAGAAAAGCTCTATCTCTAGAGCTTTTTATTTTAATCTTCTTTTTCGGTTTCATTGTTTGTTTCTCCAAAGAAATCGTCCCAATCTGTAAAGTCTCCATCAATATCATTTCCTACATATTCATCCATTTCCCTTCTGTCTTTTTTAGTAGGCCTTCCTTCTCCTTTATTTCTGTAATAATCCTGGGACATTTTACGAAGTTTCAGCAATTCATACTGTTCCTTATCTGTCACATCCTGTATGTGAAGTGAGACAAGCTTTGCTCCTATCCTGCTTTTAGGAATCTGAACTACCTTTATTTTATAATCAATCTGATTTTTCCGAATTTTAATAACATCTCCCTCTTTTACCTCTTTTGACGACTTTACGGCGGACGTTCCCATCGAAACCCTGTTCTTTTTAATTTCCTCTGTTGCAATACTTCTCGTCTTATAAAAACGAATGCACCATAAAAATTTATCTATTCTCATAATTTTTTATACTTTTGCCGTTATATTATTTGTAAAGTAATTAAACTTTTTTGAAATGAAAAAAATATTTTTATATATCCTTGCAGGATCTTTATGTTTTACGGCGTGTAAAAAAAATGATGCAGTAGATACCATTAATGAACCTGAAGACATTAACGTCCAAAACAGCTATGACGATCAGGCGATTAAAAAGTTTATGGATGAAAATTACCTCGATGCACAGGGAAATGTAAGAACTTTCAGTACAACAGACGCCAGTGATGATAATGAAAAGAAATTATCAGCTCTTCCTAACGAAACTTTACCATCAGGTACTGTTTTCATTACAAGACCTGATGCTCAGCCCACTAATGGAGTAGCAATTACTAAAGGAGACAGTTTACGTATCATGATGAACGCGCTGACTTTTGTAGCCACCGATAACAACGGAAGTGTTGTATATGGAGCAAAAACACCTTTGACTAATTACAACACCATCAGTGAAACCGGAATTCCAGTAGTAGATCCAAAATTCTACTATATTAAAAATTACAATAAATTAATCAAAAATGCTACTACAGACATAGCGAAGCAAAAAAGTTATTATATGATTGAAGGCTTTAATGAGGCTTTACAGAAATATAAAGCTTTTGATAAAGCAGATGGAGAAAGCTATAATCTTCAAGGGGTTATTATAGTACCGTCCAGAGCGGCTTTTGCAAGAGATCCTCATTACAATTACAGTGGATATTCTTTCAGAAACAGAACTTTTGTCTTCAACTTCCAGGTCTATAAAAATACACCAAGAGCCGCTGATTAAGCTCAATAAAAAATAATAAATCCCCACAATGAAAACCATTGTGGGGATTTTATTTTATACTCTGTTTTACATTTAAGACCTTGCTTTTTGCTTTACATTACCCAGAATATCCGGGAAGTATAAGTCAGCAAGATGATCAAACTCATCTCCTCTCATAAACATGGTAGCATCTACTTCTTCATAAGAACTTCTTCCGGCAGCAGCAATCAGTTCATTACAGGTATGAAGCGTATTTTTGTGGAAGTGATATACCCTTTCGCTTTTATCAGTAACATCCAGTCCTTTAATCAGCATTTTATCCTGAGTAGCAACCCCGGTAGGACAGTTATTGGAATTACAACGTAAAGCCTGAATACATCCTAAAGAGAACATAAAACCTCTGGCGTTGTTACACATATCTGCTCCCATAGCAACAGCCCTTAAAATGTCCAGGCTGGTAAGCACTTTACCGCTGGCAATTACTCTTAATTTATTTCTTACGTTATAGCTGTTCAGTGTTCTGTTTACAAAGATCAGTGCAGGCTCCAAAGGCATTCCCACTCCATCTGAAAATTCCGGCGGAGCAGCTCCTGTTCCCCCTTCTGCTCCATCTATCGTGATAAAGTCAGGATAAATTTTCAGCACATTCATTTGTACGCAGATATCTTCAAACTCTTTAGTATCTCCTATACAAAGCTTAAACCCGACGGGCTTACCTCCGGAAAGCTCTCTCAGGTGCTGTACAAACCTCAGCAATCCTGCTGCATCATGAAAAGAAGAGTGTGATGGAGGTGAAATAACAGTCATCCCCGGGGTAACGTGACGGATTGCTGCAATTTCCGGAGTATTTTTCACTCCCGGAAGCACTCCTCCATGTCCTGGTTTGGCACCTTGAGACAATTTGATCTCAATCATTTTTACATTCGGCAGGTTCGAGTACTTTGTGAATAATTCAGGGTTAAATTTTCCTTCTTCATCACGGCATCCAAAATAACCGGTCCCAATCTGCCAGCATAAATCTCCTCCTTCCATATGATGGGGCGATATTCCTCCTTCTCCTGTATTGTGGTAAAAATTACCTTTTTTAGCACCTCTATTTAAAGAAATCTGAGCCCTGTCACTTAATGCACCAAAACTCATTGCTGAAATATTAAATAAAGAAGCATGGTAGGGCTGTGTACATTGTTCGCCACCTACCCAAACTCTTGGAAGTTCTTCAGATGGTGACTTTGCATAAATAGAATGTTTAATTCCTTCATATTTTCTATGATTAACTTCCAGCTGGGTACCAAAAGCAACAGTGTCACTTAAATTTTTGGCACGCCTGTATACTGCAGAACGCTGATTCCTTGGAAACGGCTTCCCATCTGTCTCTCTTTCGATGAAGTACTGCTGCATTTCCGGCGAAATACTTTCAAAAAAGTACCTGAAGTACCCTAATACAGGAAAGTTCCTCAGAATAGCATGTTTAGACTGGTACGCATTGTAAACACCTAATGCATAGATGGCGGACAGCAGGATGGGTATCCAATAGTGCGCTCTGATCAGTAATGCTACAATCCACGTAGCAGTTACTAATACAATTCCCCAAGATAAAAACTTATCTCTCATGAATGTAGTATTTAAAGTTAAAAATAAATTTAGTAGAATTTTTGCAAAGAGCCTATGCTTTTGCTAAAAAATTTTGGTAGGAAGATTGCACAGAAACCGTGCCATCTGACAGGATTTTTTCTAAATTTAGAAATTCTATTTGATTGACAAAGGCAGGATCAAAGTCTTTCTGGACTCTCACGTAGTTTTCTGTGAAGCCAAACATTTTTCCGTCTTTATTTTCATGCTCCCAAAGTACGGGAAGCGTTTTACCCAGTTGAGTCTGATAAAATGCCATTTTCTTCTTTTCAGAAAGAATTCTAAGCATTTTATTACGTTTTTTTCTTTCAGCTATAGGAACTACTCCGTCCATATCAGCAGCTTCTGTATTTTCTCTTTCAGAATAAGTAAATACATGAAGATAAGTAATAGGAAGTTCATTCAGGAAATTATACGTTTCCATAAACCGTTCCTCAGTTTCGCCAGGGAATCCGACGATAACATCTACTCCAATAGCAGCATCAGGCATTACTTCGCGAATCTTATTTACCCTGTCATTATAGAGCTTGGTAAGATAACGGCGTTTCATTTTTTTCAATAAATCATCACTTCCGGACTGCAGTGGAATATGGAAATGCGGAACAAAGCTTTTACTTTTGGAAACCAGTTCTATACTTTCATCTTTTAAAAGATTAGGCTCAATAGATGAAATACGGATTCTTTCTATTCCTTCCACTTTGTCAAGTTCAGAAATAAGATCTAAGAAAGTATGTTCATGTTTTTTGTTTCCAAACTCTCCTTTTCCGTAATCTCCAATATTTACTCCTGTAAGAACAATTTCTTTAATATCTTTGGCTGCAATTTCTGTAGCATTTTTAAGGACATTTCCAATGGTATCAGAACGGGAAATCCCTCTTGCCAGCGGAATGGTACAGTAAGTACATTTATAGTCGCATCCGTCCTGAACTTTAAGGAAAGCTCTGGTTCTGTCACCAATTGAATAACTTCCAATAAAAAAGTCGGTTTCTTCAATTTCACATGAGTGAACGATTCCTTCGTTTTCCGTTTTCTCCAGATCGTCAAGGTAACTTAAGATATTGAATTTTTCTTTCGCTCCCAATACCAGATCTACACCGTCAATCTGTGAAATCTCTTCAGGTTTCAGCTGTGCATAGCAACCTACAATAACAACCAGCCCTTCCGGGTTAGCCTTCATTGCTCTTTTTACGTGAAGTTTACATTCACGGTCTGCATTTTCTGTTACTGAACATGTATTGATGACATACACATTAGCCTTATCATCAAAGCTTACCTTATTATAACCTGCATCTGTTAATTGACGGGCAATAGTAGATGTTTCTGCAAAGTTTAATTTGCAGCCAAGTGTGTGAAACGCGGCAGTTCTGTGAAAAGTAGACATTTGTTACTCCTGAATTTTATGGGTGCAAAGATAGTAATTTTTACTAAGAACCCAAGATTGATTCAATCTATTGCTTGTATTCGTCCCTTACTTCAGGGCTGTTTTGAAAACATACGGGAGATGAATTAAGTCCAGATTCTTCTTCGGAAATTTTATTTTTCATCTCTGTGTTAAACTCCTGTGACTTATTCCTTGCAATAGAAAGTGTCTTCCACTCATCATTTTTCATCATTTTTGCCAGGTATACAATTTGTCCTATGTGATAGGGATAATGAGCCAGCTGCCTGAAGACAGCATCAATAACGGAATGGGCTTCTCCCCTAATGTAAATTGTAGAATATATATTATCATCACTGATCTGGTTCAAGGCATCAAAAAGACACTTCCATCCTTTTTCCCAATATCCGGTAACTTCTTGTTTTGTTTTAAAAGTGTTGTTAAATTCCTCATCACGATGACGCCATGATTTTTCGCCGTCTTCAGTCAAAAAATTGGTCCATCTCGAAAGCATATTTCCTGCAATATGTTTTACAATAACCGCAATAGAATTACTTTCTTCATTATACTGCCAGAAAACCTGTTCATCAGACAATTGTCCGAATGTTTTATCACCAAGAGATTTGTAATATTCAAAACGCTTAATAAAGAGCTGCTTCATACTTTTAATTTTAATTTCTAAAATAAGATTTTTCAAGAAAAGAACCACCTCAAACGAAGTGGTTTTGTCTATCTATAGTATTTACTGATTTATGTCACTTATTCTCTGTTTTTTACCAGTACCCATCCGGAAAATTTGATAGGTGTATTTTTCTTATCACTTTCATTCCAGGTTATAGAATACCAATATGTTCCTGTCGAAACTTTTTTCCCTCCTTCTGTACCATCCCATTTGTAACCGTTGGTTTTGTCTGCTCGGAAAATTCTATTTCCATATCTGTCGAAAATATCCATGACAAAGTTCTGTTTACCGGCTAATGCAGAGTAATCAATACCATCATTCACGCCATCCTGATTGGGAGTAATTACATTTACTAAATTCGGAACTACAATGTCAATTTCAATAGGGTCACAATTGTAAGCATCTTTTACAAATACTGTATGATCACCTCTTGAAATATTTTTGAAAACATTGGAATCCTGCCAGTTTATATTATCCATAGAATATTTATATGGGGGATTTCCTCCCATTACAGATACAGTAACTGTATTATTCGCAATATCAATTCCTGAAACCACAGGCTGATCAGACGGCAATACTTTTACGTTCTGTATGGCAGTACAGTCTCCGGTCTTAAGCTTCACCCAATAGGTTCCAATTCCTACATTGCTTATACTTTGAGTAGTAGCTCCTGTACTCCATTCATAACTTTTAAATCCAGGGCCTGCATCTAAAGTAGTGGTATCTTCTGCACAAATGATTTTATCTTTAAGGATATCCGAATATACCGGCGGGATAACTGTCAGAGTAATCTTAGCAATATTATAACAGCCTTGTGTATTGTAAACCCTTACATACACATATCCGCTTGGAGCAATATAATTGGAAGCATTAGAAATTTCATTGGTTTGATTGATGGCATCCGTAAGGGACGGGTAGTATTTTTTCCCTGCTCCCGGCTGTGCAGTTACGCTCGCTCCGGTAAGGTTAAATAATGCCGTAGAAGGATTCGTTTCAATAAAACATGATCTTATTACAGCATCATTGACAATGATTGCCGGATAGAATTTTAAAGTAATCTGCGCAACAGCAGTACATCCGAACTCAGAAATTACTTTTACATAGATTATAGCTTCAGCAGATATAAATGCCATTGGTGTGGTAATCTCATTCATTCCCGCATCGAGGTCAGCCATGGAATGGTAGTATTTCTTAACTACAGTAGTACTTCCAATAATATCTGCCGATGTAAGATCAAACAATGCCGTACCTGCGTTATTATTGTTACAAGCTGTCAAAGTAGCATTTTTTACCTTGATAGAACCGTCTTTGAATTTAAATTTTCCGATCTGTTTACATTTATTAAGTGGGTTATCCGGATTTGTAGGATCTGTATAACTGATACTATAATAAAAAACAGTAGTGGTGTTCACCGTTCTGGGAGCGGTAATAGGATTGGCTCCCGTTAACGCTTCGTTCTGACTGGTATGATAGCTCACGCTAAAGCTCTGATTTCCATTAAGAATTCCTGCGGATAAAGTAGAAAAGTCAAACAATTCAGTACTTCCACATATAATAACTTCTCTTGGGTCAGCCGGGTTTACAGGAGCAATACCTGGAGGGATAAATGGATACGTCTGAATATTCGGGTCTGTAAATGGCGATGCCAAGGTAGCTGTACCACCCCATGTCAAAGAAAACGGTGCTGTTGTGCTGCTGGTGCTGCTCACCCAGTTGTCAATAAACAAATAATACGTTTGCCCGGGTAAAACATCCATATATTTACAGTAAGGAGTGGAAGAACCACCAATAGCACTTAGGAGCGTACTTGTCATATTTAACCCTGTAGAAGGACCTACTCCAATCACTGTTGCTGCATTACAGCGTATGGGGGATCCCAGACTTCCGCAGGTAACATTAGGCCCAAAAATAGCCCAGTCATAATCAGCATCCGGATTATTAGGAACCAGGTCGAAGGTAAGTGTTCCTCCTGTGGCAATGGTAATTTTGTACCAAATCGAATTATGTTCACCGACTGCATCTATGCAGCTTCCTGAGCTTACCAATTCTTTAATATTGCCATATCCTGAAGGGCTGTAGGTAATATCTGAGTTTCCACAGACAGCTAATGCTGTTGCACAATCTGCCTGGGAATAAAAAGTTTGAGATATACAAAAAAGAATGAAAAGTAAAAGTTTCCTCATAGATATATGTTTTTATGGTTAAATCAGTTTAAATCAGGCTGATATCAACCCATACCAAATATACCTATAATTTAATTACAAATAATAAAATTCCAATAATTTTGAAATATTATAAATAAAAACAATAATTCATTATAGAATTCATTAAATGAATTATTTTATGCTTGTGATGTTTCCACAAAGATTTTCAAGATGGAATATTTTATGAAAAGGACTTTTCACCTCATTTAAATGTTCTTTATCCTGAATAAAAGTATATCGTGAGGCTATAGAATTCATATCAGAAACTATTACCAGCCAGCATTCATCTACAGAAGTATCATAATATGGGAATTTCTCATTTTTCTTTTCAATAAGCTCCAGGATTTTTTCCGAACAGAGTTCATCAAAAAGATTCATATTATATTCGTGGGTGATAAAGACATTCCTGCGGTGGAAAGATTTCCGCACGCTTTTCACACAGCCAACAGCTTTATTTCTTTTAATGCTTTTATAAATACTGATAATATTTTCTTCCTGTTGTTCCAGATTATCAAATCTTACATTAGTGTGAAATTCTAAAAAATAAACACCACGATATTTCGTAGTGTCCTCTTGTTCCAATAATATTTCTGCCTGACGGAATATCTTATTCAGGGTACTTTCCACCTTTTTCATTTCCAGATGATTGATCACTTCAGTCAGCTCTATTCCAATTTTTTTATCATTTAATTTGGCAATAAAATCAGGGCTTTCACAAGTGAAATCCTCAAATTTGACCTCGGGAAAGTGATGCATAAAAGAGTTGAGAAGTAATATTTCGGACTTCTTTCTGTATTTTTCACGGTCATGCAGCTGAGATTCATCTATTGTACGGTGGTACTTTTCTATGGGCTTTTTTTTCAAATGCCTGTTCAGGTAATATAAACTTAGATTCTTTATCAGATCTTCTTCAGAAAATGTCTTTTTCATGTGTGATTTTTTTATTGAATTAAAGAACACATGCAGTCATCGGTTTTCACCACTAAAAGTTTTTGATAATCAAAATTTTACACTCTTAAAGGTAAGTAAAAAAACAATCCCATAATTACTTTCCAATTTAATTTATCAAATAATTAATGTAAAGTTTATTTTCATAATCAATACCTTTGCCTCTTCTAACACAAATCAGCATTTATGGATTTCAGGAATTTCAAAATACCTTACAGCGTTAATCCCCAATATTCAAAAAAAACCGCCTATTTCTCAATGGAATTTGCCCTTGAGCAGGTATTGAAAATATATTCCGGAGGTCTTGGATTTTTAGCAGGTTCCCATATGAGAAGTGCTTATAACCTGAAGCAGGATCTTATTGGAATCGGTATTCTTTGGAAATTTGGTTATTATGATCAGGCAAGAAATCATGACCAAACGCTACAACCGGTATGGACAAGAAAAATGTATAGCTTTCTGGTGGATACAGGAATAAAATTTCAGATTGAAATCCACAGTTCTCCGGTTTGGGTAAAGGTATGGTACCTTGATCCTGAGACTTTCAATACAGCTCCCATGTTTTTTCTTTCAACAGATGTTCCGGAAAATGATCATGTTTCCAAAACAATCTGTCACAAATTGTATGACGCCAATGAATCTACAAAGCTTGCTCAGTATATTTTATTAGGAAAAGGCGGTGCTAAATTACTGGAAGAAATGAATATCAAAAGAGAGGTATATCATCTGAATGAGGCCCATGGACTTCCGGCTGCGTTCTATTTATTAAAAAAATATAATGGAGACCTCAATAAAGTAAGAGAAAAATTAGTCTTTACAACTCATACTCCGGAAGAAGCAGGAAATGAAAAGCATAACCTCAAATTGTGCTATGATATGTCTTATTTCTCGGGCTACAGTATGGAAGAAATAAAAAGTATAGAAGGAACGGATGATGAGCGGTTTAACCATTCTCTTTGTGCTTTAAAAATGGCCAGAAAAGCCAATGGGGTTTCTCAGCTTCACGGAACAGTTTCCAGAACAATGTGGAGTAAATATCCGGGAATTTGTGAGATCACGTCTATTACCAATGCTCAGGAATTTAAATATTGGGCAGATAAGCTTCTTTATAATGCTAAAGATGAAAATGATGCAACTGTTTTCGACTATAGAAAAAAGCATTTAAAGAAAAAACTTTTCAGCACTGTTGCAGATCAAACAGGAAATTTATTTGACCCCAATATTTTCACCATTGTCTGGGCCAGGAGGTTTGCTGGTTACAAAAGAGCAGAACTTCTTTTGCATGACAAAGACAGATTTTACAAACTTCTGAACAATTCTAAATATCCTGTACAGATCATTTGGGCCGGTAAGCCTTATCCCATGGACTATTCTGCTATTTCCATCTTCAACACGCTCGTTGAGGAAAGTAAGAATCATAAAAATATAGCCGTACTTACAGGCTATGAGCTTTCTTTAAGCAAATCTTTAAAGCAAGGTTCAGATCTTTGGCTAAATAACCCAAGGGTTCCAAGGGAAGCATCGGGAACTTCCGGAATGACTGCCGCCATGAATGGTTCGGTCAATTTATCCACTGATGACGGATGGATTCCTGAATTTGCAAGACATGGAGAAAATTCCTTTGTGGTTCCTAAAGCAGATTATCTGAATATGAGCATCTATGAGCAGGATAATTATGATTTAAACAAATTATATGAAATCCTTGAGAACGAAATCCTTCCCACCTATTATGACCATCCTGATCAATGGAGAAAAATTCAGCACAATGCAATGGATGATGTAAAGGAACAATTCAACAGCGATAGGATGGCAGACGAATACTATAAAATACTTTATAATAGCCAGGATTAAAAATACTTGCCAGAGTGTTCCAACTATTAAAATATAAAAGTCCGTGGAGAAATTCTTCACGGACTTTTCATTAACTATTATTTGCTTTTCTTTTTTGAAGGCACTTTTAAGCCTTTTTCTCTTGCTTCAGAAATACCGATTGCTACGGCTTGTTTTCTGCTTGTCACTTTTTTTCCGGAAGAAGATTTCAATTTCCCTTCCTTGAATTCGTGCATTACTTTTCCTACTTTGTCCTGAGCTTTTTCTGAATATTTTGTCTTGCTCATAATAGATTTTTTTTAAGATTTTAACAGGGATACCCCTAGTTCATAAACACAGGCATGTTTCAAATATTTTGAACGTTCTCGTGAAGTGACCGATTCAAAGTGGTCATTTTTTAATACAATAATCGGATCCTCAGCATTTTCAATTTCAAAATTCGCTAAATATCTTTCATCAGGAGCATCCTGACGCATTTTCGCTTTTATTTTCTGCAATTCATCAGCATATTTTCTAAATCCGGGATCTGATGAATGGATAAATTTGTATTCATCGCCTGCATACACATAGTAGTGAAGTTTTTTTTCTATCAAACCGGCTTCATCTGTAATCTGAGGGTTATCATTTCCATCTTTAAAACTCACTTCCACCAATGTTCCTCCTTTTTTATTGGCACATTCTTCAGCATCTTTAAAGCTGGAAAAACCTGTATAAACAATTCTGTCATTCAATACATAACGGTTCAGTTTCTGGTTGTATGCATTCGTTTCCATAATTATTATTTGATTTGATTATACTTAATGATATTCAATTTTTCTGCCAAAAGTCTTATTTGAAAAGCTTTTTTTACACATTTTAATAAAATTATTATCTTTGAAATCCATTAATGCTAGAAATGAAGAAACTATTTTTAACGCTTACGATTGCTGCGGCATTCCAAACTGTATCGGCACAGGATATTACTTTAGATAAAATATATTCAGGATATTACCGTGGTAAAGGTATTGCCGGGATTACATCTATGAAAAACGGCGAAAACTATCTGGTTATAGAACCGGCAGGAATCGCAAAATATTCTTACAAGACTTCTCAGAAAGAAGGAAACCTTGTAGAGGGAAAATTTGAGAGCTATGAATTTTCTGATGACGAGTCTAAAATTCTTTTACAAGTGGGGAGCCAGCCTATTTACAGACACTCTTTCCTTGGAAAATTTGACGTAAAAGATTTAAAATCAGGAAAGGTAATCAGCCTAAATGACGGCAAGACTGTTCAGGAGCCTAGATTTTCACCCGATGCTACGAAAATAGCTTTCATCTCTGATAATAATTTATTCTATCAGGATCTGGCTTCTGGAAAGATCACACAAATAACGAACGATGGTAAGAAAAACACCATCATTAACGGATTGGCAGACTGGGTATATGAGGAAGAATTCGGACATGCAAGACAGTATGAATGGACAAAAAATTCTGATGCTATTGTATTTGTAAAATCTGATGAGAGCCAGGTTCCGGAAATTTATATTCCTATCTATGGGAAAAATCTTTATCCGGCTGAAATGCGTTACAAATATCCTAAGGCCGGCGAAAAAAACTCTGTAGTTTCTGCACAATTATACCGTTTGGATAATGGAAAAACAATGCCATTGAATTTAGCCTCTTTTAAAAATTATTATATCCCTAACGTTTTTCAAACGGCAAAAGCAGATGAAATTGTTTTGATTACTTCCGAAAGAATTCAAAACGCTTCCGATATTTTAAAAGTAAATACTAAAACAGGAGCGGTTCAGAAATTATTCACTGAAACGGATGACAAGTGGATTGATACGGATAGTCCTACTTTAGAATTTCTAGAAGACAATTCCTTCCTTTGGGCTTCAGAAAGAGACGGAAACCGTCATTTATACTGGTATGACAAAGATGGCAAGCTTAAAAAACAGATCACTAAAGGAAACTGGGAAGTAACAGATTATTATGGCTTCAATCCAAAATCTAAAGAAATCTACGTTCAGACTACTGAAAAAGGAAGTATCAACAAGGTAATTTCTAAAGTAAATATTGAAAACGGAAAATCTCAGCTTATTTCTAATGCTGAAGGAAACAATTCTGCCAACTTCAGTAAAAGTTACAATTATTTTATTGAGACCTCTTCTACAGCTTCAAAACCTTATACTTATGTTTTAAAAGACGGAAATGGTAAGGCTGTAAAAGAACTTCAGAACAATAACGATCAGTTACAAAAATTAAAAGCTGATAATTTTACTGAAAAAGAATTCATTACCATTCCCAATGCAGTGGGCGATCAGATGAATGCATGGATCATGAAGCCTAAAAATTTCGATCCAAGCAAGAAATACCCGTTATTCATGTTCCAATATTCAGGCCCGGGATCGCAGCAGGTTTCCAATTCCTGGGATAATGGAAATGCCATGTGGTTCAATCATTTGGTACAGAAAGGATATATTGTTGCTTGTGTAGACGGACGTGGAACGGGCTATAAAGGGGCAAAATATAAGAAAGTAACGTATATGAACCTGGGTAAATATGAGATTGAGGATCAGATTACTGCTGCCAAGTGGTTCGGTACCCAATCTTATATTGATAAGGGCAGGATCGGAATGTTCGGATGGAGCTTCGGTGGCTATATGACCAGTTTGGCAATGACTAAAGGAGCAGATGTTTTCAAAATGGGAATTGCCGTTGCACCGGTAACCAACTGGAGATATTATGACTCTGTATACACCGAAAGATTTATGAGAACCCCTCAGGAGAATGCTGACGGATATGATAAAAACTCACCTACAGAATATGCTAATTTATTAAAAGGCAAATTCCTGTTAATCCACGGGACAGCTGATGATAACGTACATTTCCAGAATTCCATGGAGTTTTCCGAAGCTTTAATTCAAAATAAAAAACAGTTTGATTTTATGGCTTATCCGGATAAGAATCACGGAATTTATGGAGGTCAGACAAGACCGCAGCTTTATCAGAAAATGACTGATTTTATCTTAAACAATTTATAAGAAAACATATCTTACAAACTAAACTCACTATAGATCCCTTTCAAGTTTTTGAAAGGGATTTTTATATTCATCAAGGGTATTTTACGGCTTTATCCAGTTCTATAGGATTATTAAAGGCTTTTATTTTTTTCCTTTCATTACCTTCAGCAGGCTTCAGCTGTTCTTTGGAGAGAACCGTTCCGTCATCCAACAATAATTTCTGCCCTTCGCGCATAGTCAGATTTCCATTCAACACATATTTAAAAGGGTTGGAATAGAGGTCCAACATTAGTGTATTTAAATCTTTCCGGGTAACGGGAATTGCTCTGGGTATATAATTATTTAATGAATTACGTTTATAATCATCCGGAATCTTTTCACTCTTAATCACATTAAAATAGTAATTCTTTTGAGTGTCATACAATTCCATAATCAATCCTGGCAATCCGTTAAACTTATAAGGTCCGTAGGGCATTGGGATATCTTTAGTAAACCATGCAATCCAGTTTCTTCCTCCGAATTGAGCAGTAGCTTTCTGAAGCCGGAAATTATCAGAAACTTTTGTACTGTCTGTAATAGTCCATTGTTGCTTGGCTTTCTCAGACATTTTATAAAAATTCACATCTCCGATATATTCATAGCTTTGATAGACATTATTATTGTTCTTTTTGATAAGAAAAGAAGTCAACCTACCAGGCGAATATTTTCCAGTAACATTAAATATTGAATCATTAATATAATTCAGTCTGTTATAGTAGGCAATATCTTCTTTTGTGATATCCAGATAGTAATTTTCCCTGGTGATCTCTTTTGAGGTTGAATCTTTCTTGTATTTCACCTCATAGATGAACCTGTTGTTCTGAGAAAAAAACATCACAGTTCCCAGCAATATAAATAATAAATTTTTCATAATCGGGTTTAATTTTCTGATAAAAATTCGGGGATAAAATACTCCAGATCCGCTCTTTCATACTGAATGGGATATTCCGTATCATTGAGGAAAATATCAGGTGTAAAGTGAATGCTATTAGCCGTCACCCAATTTTCATGCCTTCTTAATAGATTAAGAGCAGCTTCTGAACTTCCGAAGTATTTAGAATATTTTGTATACCATCCATTTTTGTTTTCACTATACGCTTGAACTTCATACCAATTGCTCAAAGCCTCTAAAAATTCTGCCTTATTTCTACTATTGAGATAAATATTGGTAAGGTTGACATGAACTGTTTTGTTGTCCTCGTCACCTCTGTTAAGGTCTATATCGAAGAAAATATTAATTCTCAGTTCATCAGAATACATCTTAACCAGCTTTAGAAAAACAGGATAAAATTCTTTACAATGTTTACAGAAAGGATTGGTGATAAAGGTTAAACTTTGATCGGCATGTTCATTCCCAAATACAAAAGCACCTGAAAAATCGGTATCCATTAGTTTCTTTTGAATGGATAGATTGTTTTTAAAAAACAAATAGTTTCTCCTGAATTTCAGATTTCTCTTGATGATATTTTCATTTTTCTGTGCAATCCCATTTTTCGTTCTTAAGTTCAGCAAAACAGCTAAAGAACCAAAAATTCCAATTAAAAATAAGAATACAGAACCCGGATTTATTTTCTTGGCATCAAAAGGTATAAGATTAGCTGTGAGTAATTGGATACACACACAGGTTATAATGATCATACACACCGGACAGTATTTTTTGACCACAAATACCTGATAGTATAAAGATAAACAAGCCATGGGAATAAATGTAAATAAAGCATATTGATAGACCGTAAAAAAGAATTCAATGTTTCTTGCGAGAGAAAATAAAATGAAGCAAACTATCTGACTGGTAAAAAACAAAAGTGAAATCTCAGATAAATCTATTTTGTTAAAAATTTTCCATTTTTTAGAATTAAAAACCAAATCGCAATCCGTATTCAAATAATTGCTTTTGCACACTCCCACCGGAATAAATGTTCCCTTCCCATGCGTCTTTTTATAAGCTTCGTAAGCAAATACAAATCCTATTAAAGAAGTAAGTGCGAAAGTTGATTGTAAAATTATATTGGAAGAATTGTATCCTAATAGAAATAAAAACAATACGATAAGGATTCCCCAATTGATGTAGGAATAATTAAGTCTTGATTTTGTAGCAGCAAGTTCTCTTTCTTTTTCAATAACAAGTATTATATTTTCCCATTTTGAAAAAAAATCATTTGTCGGAGAACCGTTCATGATAAGTTGATTATTCTTATTTTTCACAGCAGCCAGCTCTCCATCCACTAAAGCCAGAAAATCTTCCGGTAAAATATCTTTCTCATCATTATCTATTCTGTAGCTGTAATTTTCAATATTGAAAAAGTGTAACGCATCAGAAAATGCTAAAAGACTTGGAAAATCCGGATGCCCCTCCAACTGGAGCTCAAATTCATCCCGGTCAACATATATTTTATGATTATCTAAAAAATTGATAACAGCAGTATAACTTTTGTGTGTCATTTTTTTTTGTCATTACATTTCAAAAAACAGCAACAGTTTCCTGTTGCCATTTTAAAAAATGAGTCTTAATTATCCGCAACAAAAAGTCCCGTTGCAATAAGAATCTCCATTGCCTCCATGTGAAGCAGCACACTGTGCGTTTGTACATGCACATCCCAGATCAGTATATGGATCTTCTTCTCTTACGCCTCCTTTAATTTTTCTCTGCTCATTTCTGGATAAGCTTCCTTTCAATTTTTTTAAATCGATTTTTTTCATAATGCTTTCTATAAAATTGTTTTGTGTCATTATTGACCTATCAAAACTAAAAACAATGATCACTATAAAGAGAAATACATCATGTATATTTTTTGTTTTTTCTTTTCGAAATATGTGCAATATCAACTCGTTGTACATACATATTGATCAGGTTTTGCAAAATTTGATTTATAGTATCCGAAACAAAAAATTTCTATTTATTTCATTAATCATTTCGTCAAGTATTATTTATTTTATCAATTGAAATTAAAAACTTATTTTTGGGAAATTTGAAAATTGATTATATGAAGACTAAACATCCTAAAGGGCTACCCTTCCTCTTTTTCACTGAAATGTGGGAGCGTTTCGGATATTACCTGATTCTCGGAATCTTTGTACTATATGTTATTGAGCCCACGGGTATGAAAGGAGGTCTTGGACTGCCCGACAAGACCGCTGATGATATTTTCGGAACTTACATTGCCCTGACGTACCTCACCCCTTTCATTGGTGGATTTTTGGCAGACAGAGTGTTAGGATATATTAAGTCCATCTACCTTGGTGGATTTTTAATGGCTGCAGGGTATATTGGGATGGGAGTTTTCAAAGACTTACCCTTATTTTACTCTTCTTTGGCCTTAATTATCATTGGAAATGGTTTCTTTAAACCTACGATTTCCACTCTTTTAGGAAACCTTTATTCTGAAGAACCTTATAAAGCCAATAAAGATTCCGGATATAATATTTTCTATATGGGAATCAATATCGGTGCATTCATCTGTAATATTATTGCTGCCTTTATGCGTAATAAATTTGGCTGGGGTGAAGCATTCATCACTGCCGGAGTTGGAATGCTCATCGGTATGGTTATTTTCACGATCGGAAGAAAACACTATATTCATGCTGCACAGATGAAACCTGTACAGGAAGGAGACACGAAACTTTCAGAAATTATGCTTAAAGTATTTGTTCCTGCTATTATTGCCGGAGCAATCGGTTGGTTTATTCCTAACAATATCTTTGGTAGTGACAGTACAGATGCCTTTATATTTGCATGTGTTCCTGTTATTTACTTTTATGCCTCTCTTTATTTCAAAGCTAAACCGGACGAAAAACCTTCAATTGGAGCATTACTTTCTGTATTCCTGATCAGTATGTTCTTCTGGGCGGTATTCAAACAAAATGGTACAGCCCTTACAAGATGGGCCAATTATTATACAGACAGAAGTGTTCCCGCTTCTTTAGAAAAACCTCTTGAAAGCATCTACATGGTGGAAGGCAAAAGTTATGAGGACAAAGAGGTTCCCGTTTATGATGAACAATTCAGATCCCAAAAAGATGAAAATGGAAAACCTTTAAAAAAAATAGGAAAGGATATTTATTTCGAAAATATTTCAGAATTAGATCGTAAGGACCTGGGAGGAACCTCACCACAAAAAGTATATTTATATAATACCGAGCTGTTTCAATCCATTAAT
The DNA here is from genome assembly GCF_024586575.1 of Chryseobacterium sp. WG23. NCBI lineage: Bacteria > Pseudomonadati > Bacteroidota > Flavobacteriia > Flavobacteriales > Weeksellaceae > Chryseobacterium > Chryseobacterium sp. WG23. The sequence goes on along the minus strand of NZ_JALCZE010000012.1, from coordinate 46,597 downwards.
CCGTTTTGGGTAATTGCCCTAACACCGGTTATCGTAGGTTTTTGGGCACTTTTAAGACGAAAAGGAAAAGAACCATTAACCCCTACCAAAATAGTGTTAGGACTTTTTATTTCAGGACTATCCTGTCTGGTGATGGTATTAGCGGTAATGGCCGGAGACAACGGAGCGGTAAAAGTTTCTCCTTTATGGCTGGTAGCCAGTTATGGAGTAATTACTATTGGGGAATTATGCCTCTCTCCTATGGGACTTTCTTTTGTCTCAAAACTGTCACCAGCAAGAATTACAGCACTGATGATGGGAGGATTCTTTCTTGCCAATTCTGTAGGGAACAAGCTTTCAGGAATCCTTGCCAGTACATGGTATAACTACGAAAATAAGACGAATTATTTTCTTGTTAATTTCGGTTTGTTAATATTTGCTACGCTATTAGGCCTTTCTATGTTAAAAAGATTAAATAAAATTATGAAGGAAAAAGGGCACTAATCCTTGGTATTTATAAAGAATATAAAGCTGCAGAACCATTCTGCAGCTTTTTTATTTAAAAATAAAATTAAAACCTTGCCAAAAACCCAAAATAAACTATATTTGTCAGTCTTAACAAAAATTAACAATAGAAATGGATAATATTGAAGCAATAAGTCCGAAACCGGATGAATTTGTAGAGAATAAGAATTCCAGACATCCGAAAGGATTGTGGGTTCTGTTCGGAACAGAAATGTGGGAGCGTTTCAACTTTTACGGAATGAGAGCTCTTTTGACGCTCTTTATGGTAAATTCCTTATTGATAAAAGAAGCTGATGCAGCTATTATCTATGGTGGCTTCTTGGCTTTATGTTATTTAACTCCCCTTTTAGGCGGATTTATTGCAGATAAATATATAGGAAACAGGTTTGCTATTATCATTGGTGGATCATTAATGGCCATTGGTCAGTTTTTATTATTCATTAGTGCTTCCACTTTTTCTGCAGATCTTGGAAGCGCCAAGCTTATCATGTGGCTGGCTTTATTCGTTATTATTTTTGGTAATGGATTTTTCAAACCGAACATCTCATCTATGGTGGGAAGCTTATATCCAAAACAAGAGAAGTCTAAACTGGATTCTGCTTTCACTATTTTCTACATGGGAATCAATATTGGAGCATTTTTAGGTCAGTTTATTTGTCCTTATGTAGGAGACGTAAAAGACGCTGCTACAGGAGTAAGAGATATCTTCGCCTTCAAATGGGGATTCTTAGCCGCTTCAATTGCCATGGTGATTGGAACTATTACATTCTTTATCCTTAAAAATAAATATGTAGTAACACCTGAAGGAAGACCTATCGGTGGATTACCAAAAAACAATACCAGTGCAGATTTTGAAGAAGGTGAAACGCAAACAGCAAAATTCTCAGGCATGGCTTTAGGTATTACCGGAGTTATATTTGTTATTTTATTCTTTGCTTTCCGATATTTACTGGTAGGAGAACTTGGATTTAAAGCTGTAGAAATGGGTCAATTGATCAAAGGAATTATTTATCCTTTCATTTATTCAGCAGGTATTTCTTTGGCCTTCCTTATTATGAGTTCTGCTGAAAACAAAATTGAAAGACAGAGAATATGGGTAATTTATATCGTATCATTCTTTATCATTTTCTTCTGGGCAGCTTTCGAACAGGCAGGTTCTTCATTAACATTCATCGCAGATAACCAAACTGACAGAAACATTTTTGGATGGAATATGCCACCTTCAATGGTTCAGATCTTTAATGGTATTTTCGTTGTTCTGCTAGCCGTTCCTTTCAGTTTGTGTTGGGATAAACTGAGAGCAAAAGGAAAAGAGCCTGTATCTCCATTCAAACAGGCAATGGGACTTGCATTAATAGCTTTAAGTTATTTTATTATAGCGCACAACGTAAAAGATTTAGGAAACTCTGGCCTGTTGGCTATCAAATGGCTGATGTTACTGTACTTCATTCAGACATGTGGTGAGCTTTGTCTTTCTCCAATTGGTTTATCATTAGTTGGTAAACTGGCTCCAAAAAGATTCGCTTCATTATTATATGGTGTTTTCTTTATTTCTAATGCTGCAGGCTATGCCTTAGCAGGTTCACTAGGAGCTTTGATCCCTGCAACAGGTGATAAATTTACAAAAGCACAGGAAATAGGAGTAAATCTTCAGGATGTTTTAGATAAAAAAATAACATTAACTGCTGATCAGGTAGCAGCTTTCGATAAAGCTCAGCTACCGCTGCACAATCCTACATTTGCGGGATTTGAAATCCATAATTTATTCGAATTCTTTATGGTATTCGTGGTACTTTGTGGTATTGCTGCTGTGATTCTAGGTTTAATTTCACCTATCTTAAAGAAAATGATGCACGGTGTAAACTAACTGCATTAACAAAATATGAATAAAACCTCTGCTAAGTCAGAGGTTTTTTTTAATTTCGTACGATGGAAATTTCCGAAGATTCTTTATTCCAATCCGTAAAGGAAATTATTAGACAATCGCGCGAAAAGGTTTTTCGGATAGCGAATTCTACCTTACTGCTTACTTACTGGCAGATTGGAAAACTGATTGTTGAAGATGAACAACAGGGAAAAGAACGTGCAGAATATGGAAAATATATTTTAAAGAATCTATCTCAAAAGCTAACTTTGGAGTTTGGAAAAGGATTTGACTATACAAATTTATCTAATATGCGTAAATTTTATATGTCTTTCCCAATTGTTGACACATTGTCTCTACAATTGAGTTGGTCTCATTACAGGCTGCTTTCAAGTCAGGATGATAAAAATAAAAGAAATTATTATCTCAATGAAGCGGTACAAAATAACTGGAATGTCAGGGATCTAAAAAGACAAATCAATTCCCTTGCTTACGAACGGGTTTTAAAACATAAAAAATCTTCCACAGAAACTATTCACAGTGTTTTAAAAGATCCTTATATTTTTGAATTTCTTGGCTTAAGATCTGATGAACAATTCTCCGAAAAAGAAATTGAAACAGCAATCATTGATCATATTCAAAAGTTTTTACTGGAATTTGGAAAAGGATTTGCTTTTGTAGCCAGACAACAACATATTTCAACTGATACATCAGACTTCTATATTGATCTTGTCTTCTATAATTACATATTGAAATGCTTTGTCATCATCGACCTAAAAACCGGAGAACTTTCTCATCAGGATATTGGGCAGATAGACATGTATGTAAGAATGTATGATGACCTTAAACGCGGTGAAGGAGATAATCCAACCATCGGAATTCTACTATGCTCAGAAAAGGATGAGACCATTGTAAAATACTCCGTTCTCAATGATAAAAACAATTTATTCGCCAGCAAATATTTGCTGTATCTCCCAAAAGAAGAAGAATTAAAACAAATTATTGACCAGGATAGAATCCGTTTTGAGCTGGATCAGGAAAATAAAAACCCTTAATTAAAAATAATCATATTATCATTATGAGCTTAACTTTAGATGAAATACAAAATTTCAAAGGAAAATACCCCCAACAAATCTGGAGTCTGTTTTTCTCTGAGATGTGGGAACGCTTCTGTTTCTATGGAATGCGTGGAATGCTGGTTTTCTTTATGATCTCACAGCTCAACTTCCATGAAAAAGAAGCCAACCTTCAGTACGGAGCCACCCAGGCTTTTGTATATGCCTTTACTTTTATAGGAGGTCTTTTTGCAGATAAAATCTTAGGATTCAGAAAATCATTGTTTTGGGGTGGGCTTCTGATGATTATCGGAAGTTTAATATTAGCAACCGATCCCCATAAATTCTTTTTTCTGGGTATTGCATTTACTGTAGTGGGAACAGGCTTTTTCAAACCGAATATTTCATCAATGGTTGGACAGCTGTATAAATCTAATGATTCAAGAGCAGATGCCGGATTCTCACTTTTCTATGCAGGTATTAACCTTGGCGCACTATTAGGTGGTTATTTATGTATTGCAATTGGTAAAGGAGAATTCCTAAGCAATATTATATCCGAAGAAATGAGATGGCATATTGCTTTTGGACTTGCAGCAGTAGTAATGGTTATCAGTTTAATTAATTTCATATTTACTCAAAGGAGATTAGGAACTATTGGACTTCAGCCGGGACATCCTTTAGCAGAAATCAAATCTGCACCGATCCCAAAATGGAAAGAATATGGAGTCTACGTATTATCATTGGTTTTTGTACCCATCATTATGACTATGGTTGCCAAAACAGAATATACAGATTATTTTATGTGGACTATCGGACCATTGACATTAATTTATTTATTCTATGAAATGTCTAAAGTAACAGCTTCAGAACGCAAGAAGCTTTGGGCAGCATTGGTCTTCATTATCTTCTCTATAGTGTTCTGGGGAATTTATGAACAAAGTGGCGGCTCTTTAAGTATTTTTGCCGCTAAGAACCTGAATAAAGATCTTTTTGGATTAGACCCGAATGGAGTGAATAACTCCGGAGGTGCATTTTTCATTATTTTCCTGGCTCCACTTATCGGACTTCTTTGGATCTGGCTGAACAAAAGAAAAATTGAGCCTAATACCATTATCAAATTTGGATTAGGTTTTATTTTCCTGGGACTGGGATATTACGTTTTATTTGCTACCCGTTTGTTTGCCGATCTTCAGGGGATTACTTCATTAAATTTCTTCACACTGGCATTATTGATTATTACCCTTGGGGAATTATGCCTCTCCCCTATCGGATTATCCATCATGACTAAGCTTTCCACCAAGAACCTTCAAGGGATGATGATGGGAATGTGGTTCCTTGCCTCAGCTTATGGGCAATATGTTGCAGGGATTATCGGAGCCAGCCTGGCTACAGCAAAACAGGGCTCTACCAATTATGATGAATTGATCACTTATACTGATGGATATAAACAATTGGGATTATACGCTGTAATTGCCGGAGTAGTATTAATTTTGATATCTCCATTCGTAAAAAAATTAATGCAGGATGTAAAATAAAGAATAAACTATTATGCTTATTTTTACATAAATATCACAAATCATTATGAAGAAAATTTTAAGCATAGTACTCTTATTATTATTGAATTTCAGTTTTGCACAAATAAAGTGGATGACTATTGAAGAGGCTTTAAAAGCCCAGAAGACCCATCCTAAAAAAATTCTTATTGATTTTTATGCAGACTGGTGTGGGCCTTGTAAGATTATGGATAAAAAAACATATGGCCATGCCGTGATTTCCCAGATCTTAAATGAGAATTACTATCCTGTAAAATTTAATGCTGAAGAAAAAAATAGTATTGAAATCTTTGGAAGAACATTTTCAAATCCAAATACGGAACAGAAGAAAGGAAAAAATTCCCTGCATGAGTTTACCCAGTACATGAACGTAGGAGCTGTACCAAGTACTGTTTTCCTGGATGAACATGGAGATCCTATCACTATTCTGCAGGGAGAGTTATCTGCTAAAGAACTGGAACCCTACCTGGAACTGATATCAAAGGATTTATTTAAAAAAATCCGTACCAGAGAACAGTGGGAAGATTACCAGAGAAAGTTCAAATCTAAAATCAAAGACTAATATAAATCAAAGGCTTTCAGAATCTGAAAGCCTTTTTTAGATATTTACCTCAAGATTCTCGTATTAAAAATTTCAAATTCCAGCTATTTTACCGAAATTAGGGCTCGCTTTTTAAATGACTTTAGATACTTCAATAGAATACGTAAAAGGAATAGGTCCTGAAAGAGCCAAACTCATCAAAAGTGTGCTGGGCCTTTCCACTGTGGAAGATCTTCTGAACTTCTACCCTATCCGTTATCTGGATAAAAGTAAAATCTATACGGTTTCCCAGCTTCAGGAAACTAATCTTGATATCCAGCTAAAAGGGAAAATCACCCAGATACAGGAAATTCAGACCGGAAAAACAAAAAGACTTTCTGCCAAATTTAATGATCATACAGGCAGTATAGATCTTGTATGGTTTCAATATTCAAAATGGCTGAAAGAGCAAATTCCTGTTAATCGTGATGTATATATATTTGGAAAGATCAATGTTTTCAACAGGCAGTTTTCTATGCCGCATCCGGAAATAGAAGCTGAAGAAAGTAAAGACGGTGACACCCGTCTGAAGCCCATTTATCCAAGTTCTGAAAAACTTACTAAAAGGGGGTTGGGTCAAAAGTTCTTTCAAAATGCTCTTAAAAATATCTGCAAAGAGATTCCTCAGCTTATTGAGGAGAACTTCCCGGAATATTTAATGAAAACATTCAATTTTATCTCAAGGCAGCATGCTTTTCTGAATGTGCATTTCCCAAAAGATATGGAGCATTTTGATAAGGCAGATTTCAGACTAAAGTTTGAAGAGTCATTCTTTTTTCAATTAGGTTATGGTTTGAAAAAACTGCATCATAAAACTCAGTCACACGGCAATCCTTTTCCTATTATTGGGGATCATTTCAATGATTTTTATGAAAATCACCTTCCTTTTGATCTTACGAATGCCCAGAAAAGGGTTTTAAAAGAAATCCGCATGGATATGAAAAAGCCCATCCAGATGAACAGGCTTTTACAGGGCGATGTAGGATCCGGAAAAACAATGGTGGGACTACTGACCATGCTGATTGCACTGGATAATGGCTTTCAGAGCTGTATGATGGCTCCTACAGAAATTCTTGCCCAGCAGCATTATAACGGAATGAAGGAATTATTGCAGGAAACGAATATCAACATCCGTCTTCTTACAGGTTCTACCAAGGCTTCTGAAAGGAAGATTATTCATGCAGAACTTGAAAGTGGCAGTCTTTCTATTCTGGTAGGTACCCATGCCATATTGGAAGATAAAGTTAAATTTAAAAATTTAGGACTGGCTATTATTGATGAACAGCATAGATTTGGGGTAGCCCAACGGGCGAAACTGTGGGCAAAAAATAAAATTCCGCCTCACATTCTTGTAATGACCGCAACTCCTATTCCGAGAACATTGGCAATGAGTTTTTATTCGGATCTTGATGTGTCTGTGATTGATGAAATGCCGGTGGGAAGAAAACCTATAATCACAGCTCACAGGCGTGAAAAAGACAGGTCGTATGTTTACAATTTCTGTAAAGATGAGATAAAGAAAGGAAGGCAGATTTATTTTGTTTATCCACTTATTGAAGAATCTGAAACATTGGATTATAAAAACCTGATGGAGGGGCTTGAACATGTCATGGAATACTTCTCAGATTATAATGTTACCATGCTTCATGGAAAAATGAAACCTGATGAAAAAGATGCAGCCATGACTTATTTTGCTTCAGGAAAAGCAGAAATTATGGTAGCAACAACGGTTATTGAGGTGGGAGTAAATGTTCCTAATGCATCTGTAATGGTTATTGAAAGTTCAGAAAGATTTGGCCTTTCACAGCTTCATCAGCTTAGAGGACGTGTGGGAAGAGGAGCAGAACAAAGCTACTGTATTCTGATGACCTCAGATAAATTATCTAAGGAAAGCAGAACCCGCATCCGAACAATGACAGAAACCAATGATGGTTTCAAAATCTCTGAAGTTGACATGCAGCTTCGCGGTCCCGGAGATATCCTGGGAACTCAGCAGAGCGGCGTGGTAGATTTTAAAAGATTAGACCTTATCAATGATTCAGCAATCATTAAGACTACCAAAAATACAGTAGACAGAATTCTGGAGGCTGATCCAATGCTTTCAAGACCTGACAACCTTGTCATCAAAAATTATTACATCAGGTATTACAAAGGAAAGAATAAGTGGAGTAAAATTTCATAAAAAAAACCGCAGAAAATCTTTCCTGCGGTCCCCTTATAAAACTGTTATTTAGAAGAAATTACTTCTTGTCTGCCTAAAGAAAATTTATTTTAATAGTTTAGGTTTAATATTTTGTGATGTGGTGTGAAAATATTTATATATTATTTGAATAGATTTCAAACCATAACTATTAAAATAAATTATAAAAAAAACAAAATGAATTATTTTTCCAACTTGCTTATTATAAAAACTAACTGAATATAGAAGGAGACGAGGGAATGAAACGAATAAATAGGTCTCCAACTACTTTTGAGTTTTCATGATTGTACCGTTTTGTTTAAAGATCTTCTATGCTTTATAATTGGAAATTAATATAATTCATTTTGTTAAATAACATCGTGATTTATATAAATACTTGTTGTGAAACAATTACTATTCATTCATCTGTATCTTTTATTTATATCAAATTTGTGTCGCTGATTCTATACTACAAAAGTCTGCATTTTTATTGAAAACCTTTTTATATTATTTCAGTTATTAGTTATAAAATTTTCACCTATTTGTGAATACTATGTAATAAATATCGTTAAATTATCAAAAAATAGAATTAAAAAAACTACTGCCGTTTATACTTTCAGAATAAAATTCTCTTTATTCAGTCCTGATGTATGATACTGCCAATTGATAGTGATAACTTCCGTGAGTACTTTTTTCAATTTCTCAAACGTTTCAGGCTTTTTAATATAAACGTTCCCCCCTTTAACAAAGAGATCTTCAACTTCATTTTCAGGGATTGATTCAGAATATACTGCTATTACCATATTGTTAAACTTCAGGTTTTCGCGAACTTCTTCAATCCATTCCAGGCTATTTTTGTCAGGAATTTCATATTTCATAAAAACAATTTCAGGAATAACAGCTTCTTCATTATTCAGATATTTCATCAGGGATATTCCACTGTTAAAGCATTGAACTTTAATAGAAATTTTTAGCTCTTTAAATATATTTTTAAAAAAAGTAAGTGTGTTTTCATTATCATCTGCTACGATTACGTTCAGAAATTCTTTATTCATACTGCATTTTATGGTTTATGGCCGTATTTTGGGCCCTGCGTCTTTTCCCTAGTATTTTTTGAAACTGGGATGGCGTAATGCCGGTTGTATTTTTAAACTGTGTGCTCAAATGGGCTACACTGGAGTAATTCAATTTGTGGGCAATTTCTGTGAGACTTTGCTTATTTCGTATAATTAACACCTTAGCGTGCTCTATTTTCTGCAAAATAATAAAGTTCTCGATAGAAGTAAAAGCAACTTCTGAAAAAAGGTTGGAAAGATATCCATAGCTGTGATTCAGCTTTTCAGAAATATAAATAGATGCTTTTACAGGAATAATCTCATCAGAAAAAACAAGCTCTACGATAGCATCTTTTATTTTTTGTACTAAAGCCGTTTTCTGGCTTTCAATAATTTCGATACCATACTCTCCAAGATGTTTCTTAAAAAGATGATGCTGTTCCTGCGTTAGGGGCTCGTAAAACTCTACCTCTCCAAAGTTCAGCAACCTGTATTTCAGCCCGTGTTCTCTAAGTTTTTCATCTAACACCTTCTTACAGAGAGTGTTGAAATCAAATTTTACATACATTTTCATCCTATTATAGTAAGTCAAATTTTCAGTAAATATAATGATTTATTTCAATTGAATGTGAAATAGCCTTATTTTTTTCAAGAATTGACCCACAAAAAAATTCCTGCATTCAAGAATACAGGAATTTAAACACTAAGGATGAAAAAAATATACTGATAAAAAGCTAAATCAGCTCAAAACCAAGCATATGAATGTATTATTAAAAAGTGATTTGGTTCTGAAACAAAGATGACTCAAAAAAAGAAATCACTTGTTATAGAATTACAAGATAAAGTTACAAGATTTTAAGTCAATTATTTGTGAATTAGAAACTCCATCAGAAAATCATCCATTATAAATCCTTTTCCAATATCGAAAGCTCCTTCTCCAAACACGTTGTATCCCTGGGATTCATAAAAATTTCTGGCAGCGTTATATTTATTTACATTCAAAATAATTCTTTCATCTCCATTTTCAGCTACTTTAAGATTCAAAAATTGAAGTGCTTCTTTTCCAAAACCTTTTCCTTTACTTTCCGGAACCAGATAAATACGGTGAAGTTTCGTTGTCTGGTCTTCATAATGGTGTTCATATCCAATAAAACCTTCAAAAGAACTGTTATGTTCATCCTGAATCAAATAATAATGATAATACGGATTTTGGAAATGGTTTGTAATTTCTGTTTCAGAATACATTTCTGCAAGCATATACTCCATCTGTTCCGCCGAAAGGATATCGGCATACGCATTTTCCCAGGATCTTTTTGCCAAATCCTGAATCAAAGGAATGTCCTTTACTGTCGCTTCTATTAATTTCATTATTTTCATTTTATGATTAAAAAAAGTGAAAAGCCTGAACTTTTCACTTTATGAGATTATATCAATTATCATCTGTTTTCAACAGTGAATTCATATAGTCTAATACAAATTCACTACTGATGATTGGTATTCAATTTAAATAGTTGCCATTTCAGCCTTGATCTTTGCATAAAGTCCTTCTGAAGCAGGAACCAAAGGAAGTCTAAGATGATTCTTAATAATTCCTTTTTCAGCAAGAATTACTTTAATACCACAAGGGTTTCCTTCTGCAAAAATTAAACGTGTAATTTCCACCAGCCTATTATGAATTTCATAAGCTTCTTTCACCTTTCCGTCAAAAGCCAACTGTACCATTGTGGAAAACTCTTTAGGATATCCCTGTCCAATCACAGAAATTACCCCCTTTCCACCAGCCAACGTTACCGGAAGTGTATATTCATCATCTCCGGAAACCAATGAAAACCCTTCAGGCTTTTTTCTTAAAATATCAAAATACTGAAGAATATTGGGTGCAGCTTCCTTGATCATAAACAGATTTGGAAATTCCTTTGCAATGCGGATAGTAGTATCTGCATCAATATTCTGCCCTGTTCTTGAAGGAACATTGTAAATGATTATTTTTTTTCCTGTAGAAGCCAAAACTTTGTAATGTTGGTAAAGTCCTTCCTGGTTAGGTTTATTGTAATATGGAGATACAGAAAGCACTGCTTCAAATGCAGAAAGGTCTGCTTCTTCAATCTGTTTCTTTACTTCAAGAGTATTGTTACCGCCAATTCCTAATACCAGAGGAAGACGTTTATTATTCACCTTAATGATATGCTCAATTACCTGTTTCTTTTCTTCATCAGAAAGCGTAGCGGCTTCTGCCGTAGTTCCCAATACTACCAAATAATTGGTTCCGTTTTCAATATTGTATTCAACAAGTTTTGTTAAACTATCGAAGTCAACGGATAAATCTTCATTAAAGGGCGTTACCAATGCAACACCTACTCCTTTTAAAATGCTCATCTGTTCGAATTATTTTTGTCAAATTTAATAATTTACAATAAGAATTTGTAATAAATAATAATGTTTTATTATTCATATGGTTATATTTGCATATACTAAAAGATATTATGAAAAATAAATTCTTGTTACTAGGAATTGTTCTGGCATCGCTTACCGCCTGCAAAACAGCATCCACGCTGCAGCTTGCAAACGTAGAGACCCAGAAGAATATTTCTATTAATAACGAGCTAAAGAATGATGAGGAGTTTGTAAAAGTAATTGAACCTTATAAAGAGAAACTGGACCGGGAAATGAACCAGAAAATTTCTCATACCAGTGTAGACCTTACCAAGCAGGGAGACAACAGTAATCTCGGTAATCTTTTAGCTGATTATACATTTGAAGGAGGAAATGAATGGGCAAAAATAAATCTTAAGAAAAATGTAGATGCTGCCTTGATCAATATCGGAGGAATCCGTACTACCATTGGAAAAGGTGATATTATGCTGAAAAACGTTTTTGAAGTAATGCCTTTTGAAAATGAGGTAATTATTGTGAAAATGAAAGGGACGGATCTTCAGGGTCTTTTTGATTATTATGCAAAAACCCAGGTGAACAATCCTGTTTCTCATCTGTATATTGAAACAAAAGACGGACAACTTAATCAATCGTTAATTAACGGAAAAAAAATAGACACTGATAAAGACTATTATATTGCTACCTCAGACTATCTTGCTTTGGGTGGAGATAATATGAAATTCTTTGCCAAAGGAGAATCAATTCCGACAGGGATAAAACTTAGAGATTTATTCATTGAATATTTCAAAAAAACTCCGGAAGTAGTGCCTAATACGGATGTTCGTTTAAATTTTATCGGTAAAAAGTAATGGATAGAAAAAGTTTTTTAAAAGCAATAGGTGGTGGAACTTTAGCAATGGCTTTAGCTCCTAATATGATGAAGGCGGAAGGATTAGCTATTCCTGGTTTACAGTCCGCAAATAAACTAACTATTCTTCATACCAATGATCAGCACAGCAGAATAGAGCCTTTTGATGCAAGTTATACCAAAAACCCGAATCAGGGAGGTTTTGCCAGAAGAGCTAGCTTAATTCAACAGATCAGAAATCAGGAATCTAATGTATTACTTCTTGATTCGGGAGATATTTTTCAGGGAACACCGTACTTTAACTTTTTCGGAGGCGAACTGGAGTTTAAGCTAATGTCTATGATGAAGTATGATGCTTCTACTATGGGAAACCACGATTTTGACAATGGTTTAGATGGATTTTCTAAGGTTCTTCCCACAGCAAAGTTTCCATTTATCTGTTCTAATTATAATTTCAAAAATACAATACTTGACGGAAAAACTTCTCCATATAAAATCTTTAATAAAAACGGTATTAAAGTAGGGATTTTTGGAGTAGGAATCCAACTGGACGGTCTTGTAGGTAAAAAACAATATGGAGAAACCGTATATTCTAACCCCGTTGATGTAGCACAGCATTATTCGAACTTTCTGAAAAAAGACCAACAATGTGATCTTGTAATCTGTCTTTCCCATATTGGGTATGATTACAAAGACGAACCCAATAAAATAAGTGATAAAATTTTAGCCGCCAGTACAGAAAATATTGATATTATTTTAGGTGGCCATACCCATACTTTCCTTCCTGAGCCTCAAACTTTCACCAACAGACAAGGTAAAAATGTCTTGGTGAACCAGGTTGGATGGGCAGGACTTCTTTTGGGTAGAATAGATTTTCACTTTGATACAAATAAAAACGTACAGCATATCTCCTGGAACAATCAGGTAATAGACAGCAGCATAATAGCATAATATGAAAAAACTCTCTTTAATTTCTCTTGGTATTTTAGCATCCCTGCAGTTTACAAAAGCGCAGGTCATTTCATCAAAAAAATGGGCAGATCTTTTTTCCTACAATAATGTCCTGGCCATGAAAGAAGACAATGGAAAAATAATAGCCGCCACAGAAAACGGATTATTCTATTATACTATAGGAAGTGGAGAGATTACAAAGCTGTCTAAAGCTAACGGACTCCATAATATTGGGATCACCGCCTTTGATTATAACTCACAAACCAAGACAGGTCTTATCGGTTATTCTGACGGATCTATGGATGTCATTACTCCTCAGGAAATTAAGTACATCGTTGACATTCCTATTGCCACAGGTTATAACGGAAATAAAAAAGTCAACCATATTTCTATTACAGGAGATAAGGCAGTTATTTCTGTAGGGTATGGAGTATCTATATTTGATCTTAAAAAGAAAGAGTTTGGAGATTCTGCATTTTTCCTTAGCGGAGGTATATATGAAGCCAGTAACGAAGCAACAATATTTGGAAACAAGATTTATTCTGTAACCAATACTGGATTGAAAAGCCATGAGATCAATACTACATTCCCTGTATTTTCTACATGGACAACGGAAGTTCCCGGATCATTTAAAAATATAGATGCTGAATCTGAATTGGTATTTGCATCTGCCACCTCTGCATTCATGTATAATAACGGTACTCCAACTCCGCTTCCTGCAAGCTTTGCAAAGATTCAGGATGTAGTTATTACCTCAAATAACATTATAGTAACCGATAACAGAATATATACCTTTGGTCTTAATGGTATTTCTTTAAATGCGATAAGCCTTGGTGAAGATTGTAATACGGCTACCATAGCGGGTGGAAAGGTGCTGGGTGGAACTGTATTATCCGGAATAAAGGATGAAGGCAACAACACCTATAAACCTTCCGGTCCGTATTTTAACTTTGCCTACAAAATAAATCTTTACGATAACAACCAGATGCTTGTTTCCAGTGGAGCAAGGGCCGATATTTATAACTTTCCGGTAGAAAATCCTAAAAAACCAGGATTCTATTATTTTAACGGTACCGAATGGATATATCCTTCTTATTTTAGTAAAGGGGACATAGGACAAGTCAATGTGCTCGATGCAGTTATGAGCCCTATCAACAATAATGAAGTATTTTTCACCAATTATACGATGTTTAACAATGGGGTCTACAAAATGAAATACAATGCAGGCAGTAAAGACTTTGAGCTTGCAAAATATTATAGCGTAGGAGGACAACCATTTTACAGACGTCCTGTAGGCTTTGCCACCGATACTCAAAGCAATCTTTTTGTTTCCATTGCATTTACAGACAACGGAAATCCGTCAATAGGGATTTACGATAAAGCAGCAGATGATTTTACCATAAAAAAGAATACTATTTCAAGTTCAGGGGTACAAAAGCCCATTTTTTATGAAAACATGCTTTGGACACCGCTGCCGAGAACAAATAACTTCTGGGTATATGATTATAAAAATGCAGCTAATCTTTCTGATGACACCGATTATCTATTAAAAGAATCTAACGGAATTGCAGGTGAAGGAACTTTATCTGTAGCATTTGATAAATCTGGAGATGCATGGATTGGTAGTGATAATGGGTTAAGGATCCTTGCTAATGCAGCTTCCGAAATAAAAACGCCAAGTCCTGCAGCATCCCCTATTATTATAGAACAAAACGGGCTTGCCGAAGAACTTTTCAGAGATTCACAGATTCTCCAGATTGAAGTAGATGCAGGAGATTATAAGTGGGTATCTGTAGAAGGAGGTGGTGTATACTATCTTTCTTCTAATGGAGAAAAGACCATAAAACATTTTACAAAAGAAAACTCACCGCTTCCTACCAATAGTGTTACAGACATCAAGGTAGATAAAAAAACCGGTAAAGTATATTTCGTTACTTATAACGGTATTGTAACTTATCAGGGAGATGTTGCCGATGTCAATTCAAATTTTGGAGATGTATTGGTTTACCCGAATCCTGTAGTGTATTCTAACTTTAAAGGAAAGGTTACCATTAAAGGGCTGGCAGAAAAAACAAATATAAGAATTGTAGATGCAGCAGGAAATGTAGTTCATTCAGCTGTTGCAAGGGGAGGTTACTATGAATGGGATCTTAATAATCAAAAAGGAGCCCGTGTAGCTTCAGGTATTTATTTTGTATTAATGACTAATGAAGACGGTTCTGATAAAGCTACAGCCAAAATAGGAGTAGTCAATTAATGAATTCACAAAACGGATTTTTACTTTCATTTATAAAGTACGGGGAAAATGATGCTGTACTGCATTGTTTTACAGAAGAGGAGGGCTTCCAGACTTATTTTCTTAAAGGGGTTTATTCCAAAAAAAATAAAAAGAAAGCCCTGCTGCAGCCGTTGAGCAAACTCAGTTTTTCAATAAACCCGGTGAGGGGTAACGGTATACCATCGGTTTCAAAATTTGAACTGGTAAAAAACAATGATATTTATAATGATATAAAAGTAAATACCGTTATTTTTTTTATTTCAGATTTCCTAAGTCAGATTCTTAAGTTTGAAAACAAAAATCTCAATATATTTTTTAGTATTGATGAATTTATTGATCAGCTTATCAACAAAAATTATCAGTCACATCTTCTTTTTTTACTTGCTGTTTTAAAGATTCAGGGTGTTGCTCCTTTAATTGGTGAAGGAAAATTTTTAGATCCGGAAACGGGTACTTTTTCAGCCGGTTCTACCCATCAGATCTTCAATGAAGAAATTTCATTACTGTGGAAAACAGCACTCACCGCCGAAAACCTTTATACCACTAAAATACATTCTTCTGTAAGGAAAGATTTCCTGGATAGTCTTTTGGTGTATTATCACTATCACATTACCGATTTTAAAACACCCACCTCACTGGAAATCATCCAGCAGATATTTGAATAAAATAAAGCCAGTCCGCAAATTTACTTTTCGCTATTTCGCTTTCTCCGGCATTTCAGTTTCAGATTCTGCTATTTCTTTTTTGGTAAATCTTGGCTGCAGAATTTTTGCGATCAGCCCTGTCCAGCCTGTCTGATGAGAAGCTCCTACCCCACGGCCATTATCTCCGTGAAAATATTCGTAAAATAAAATATAATCTTTAAAATCAGGATCCGTCTGGAATCTTTCGTACTGGCCATTCACAGGACGTTTTCCGTTTTCGTCTTTTAAAAATATTTTCGAAAGCCTCTTACTTAAAGAATCTGCAATCTGATCAAGATTAGAATAGTTTCCACTTCCTGTAGGGTATTCCACCATAAAATCCGGACTGTAGTAAAAGAAAAAACGTTGGAGGCTTTCAATAATGAGAAAATTAATAGGAAACCAGACAGGTCCACGCCAGTTGCTGTTTCCGCCAAAAAGCCCACTGTCACTTTCTGCAGGCGTATATTTCACACAATAATCCGTTTCATTAAGCTGTAAAGTATATGGGTTCTGCTCATATTCTTTCGACAAAGCCCGGACTCCGTAATCGCTTAAAAACTCCTCCGGGTTCAGCATTCTGCTCAACAGTCTTTTTAAACGGTGCCCCCGAAGTAAAGATAAAAGGTGCTTGGAATCCTGTCCTTTAACTTCCCATCTTGAAACCAGAGATGCGAGTTCCGGTTTATTTTCCAGTACCCATTTCATTCTTTTCTTAAAGTTGGGAAGATTTTCAATCATTTCGTCATCTATCACCTCAACAGCAAACATGGGTATCAATCCTACAATTGTTCTTAATCTTAAATACATATGGGTATTGTCACTGGAAGCAATCGCATCATAAAAAAACTCATCTTCCTCATCCCAAAGGCTGAAGTTTTCATCACCCATATTATCCAACGAATGCGCAATAGACAGGAAATGTTCAAAAAACTTCATTGCCATCTCTTCATACACATTGTTATATAATGCCAGCTCCAGTGCTATTCTCATCATATTCAGGGCAAACATAGCCATCCAGCTTGTTCCGTCGGATTGCTCCAGCTGCTCCCCATTGGGAAGCGCAGAATTTCTGTCGAAAACACCAATATTATCAAGTCCTAAAAATCCTCCTTCAAAAATGTTGTTACCGTTGCTGTCTTTTTTATTCACCCACCAGGTAAAATTCATCAGCAGTTTCTGAAATGCACTTTCAAGAAATTCAAGATCCGGCTTATCTCGAATATACTCATCAATTTTAAACACTCTGAAAACAGCCCATGCATGTACCGGAGGGTTAACATCACTGAAATTCCATTCATAAGCAGGAAGCTGCCCGTTAGGATGCATATACCATTCAAACAGGAAAAGTTTAAGCTGATGCTTGGCAAAATCAGGATCAATTATAGAAAAGCTAATGGCATGGAAAGCCAGATCCCAGGTTGCATACCATGGATATTCCCATTTATCAGGCATGGAAATAATATGGGCATTGTTAAGATGCTTCCAGTCGTAATTCCTTATTTTATCCCTGGATTTTGGTGGTGACATTTCTGCAGGGTCCCCTTTCAGCCATTTTTCAACATTGTAATGATAGAACATTTTGTTCCAAAGCATTCCTGCAAATGCCTGTCTCTGCACCATTTTTTCATCTTCCGACTGAATTCCCTTCTGAATTTCAGCATAAAATTCATCTGCTTCTTTGCGTCTCAGATCAAAAATTGATTCAAAATCACTGAACGGCTCTTTCAATTCTTTATCCGTCATCCTGAATTCAAAAGTTTTTGATTCTTTACCTTTAAAATCCTCATCGATAAAGAACGACGCTTTTGTGCCTACATTTTGGGAATTAACCGACTGTGAATTCCCTGTAAGTATAAAATTATTAATTCCGTCTTTACAGTATTCTGATTTCTCTGGTGACTGATAAAGTCTTTTGTTGTTGGTTTCATTATCACAAAACAAGGTCTTTATAGATTGTTTTGCATAGATATTTTTCACTTCAAGGTCTTTATGACTTATTCTGATACGGTCAGCTTCATTAGCGCTCAGCTGTGGTTGATAATCGTCATAGCCCCAATTCCAGGTATTTCTGAACCAGACGGTAGGCAGTATAACAAGAGAAGCATCTTTTTCAGCTTTATTGATAATGGTAAGTCTTATCAAAATATCATTGGGTCCTTCTTTAGCATATTCAATAAAAATATCAAAGTATTCATTAGTATCAAAAATCCCGGTGTCAATGAGCTCATATTCAGGTTCTGTCTTACCTCTTTCTGCATTGGTTTTCACAAGATCTGCATATGGGAAGGCATTTTGCGGATATTTATACAGCATTTTCATATAAGAATGGGTAGGGGTAGAATCGAGGTAATAAAAATATTCCTTCACATCTTCACCATGATTTCCCTGCCCGTTGGTAAGCCCAAAGAACCGTTCTTTTACCATTTCATCCTTTTTATTCCAGAATCCAACAGAAAAGACCAATTGCTGAACGTCATCACAGATCCCACATATCCCCTCTTCACCCCATCTGTATGTTTTAGCTTCTGCGGTATTATGATTGGTATAATTCCAGGCATCACCATTCCCGCTGTAATCCTCACGTACAAGTCCCCATTCCCGGTTACTTACATAAGGCCCCCATTTTTTCCAAGAAATATCTGAAATTCTTTCTTTTTCTGACATAGTGAAATCATTAGTAATTTAACGTCCTTTATTCTGAAATTTTATAAAAAACAAGCATTAATGTATGATCTTATCTTTCCCAATGCTCTTTATTTTAAACCTTTTCCTCCTCACCCCTTACCCCTCACCCTCAACTCTCACCTCTCAACTCTTAACTCTTAACTCATAACTCTTACCCACTCCTCTATCCCCCGGTTGAAAAGCTCTCAAACGTAGTCATTCCCCCATCAATAAAAATGCTGGTTCCGGTGATATAATCTGCGAGGTCACTGGCAAGAAATGCTGCTAAGTTTCCTATATCTTGTGGTTGTCCGATTCTGTTGTAAGGAATAAGGGTAAGAAGTGAATGAAGTGCTTCAGGAGTATCCCAGGCGGCTTTATTTATAGGAGTCTGGATCGCTCCCGGGCAAATAGAATTGACCCGGATCCTATCCGCTCCATATTCCTGGGCTAAGGTCTGCATTAGCATTCTGATAGCCCCTTTACTTGATGCATAGTTGGCATGTCCTGCCCAGGGAATAATTTCATGAACAGAACTGATATGAATAATTTTACCACAGGCAATGGAGCGTGATGGATCAATGCCCCGACGTAAAAATTCTTTGATTGCTTCTCTTGCGCAGAGAAATTGCCCAGTCAGATTGACACCAATCACAGCATTCCACTGATCCATTGTCATCTCTGTAAATTGAGCATCTTTTTGAATGCCTGCATTATTGACCAGTATATCCACTGTGCCTAACTGAGAGACAACATCCTGAAACATTGTCATTACCTGGTCTTCTTTAGAAACATCACACTGGTAAGTTATACCTTTTCCTCCTGCATCTGTAATTTCTTTTAAAACAGCCTGTGCTTCTTCTAAAGATCTTTGTGAAGAGTGGTTCACAACTACTGAAGCGCCTGCAGCAGCCAAAGATTTTGCAATTCCTGAACCTATTCCGCTGGATGCTCCTGTAACCACAGCCACCTGATTATGAAGTGATATTTCCATGTTTTGTAATTTGATGATACTCAAAGTTATGGAAAGAAATCAGGAGGGCAGGAATTTTGAATTTAAAATTTTCTTAAAGTTTTTTGTACATAAGGTATTGAGGCCCGCTCCTTCCGATTCTCATTTTACCGTCATAAGAATATCCGGTTTTAAGATAAATCTGATAGGCTGATTCATTCTTTTGATTGACAGCCAGTACAATTTCATTGCAATCTTTGAAATGACTTCTGACAAAATCATCCACTTTCATCATGGCAGCCTTTCCTATTCCCTTTCCCTGCATTTCAGGATTTACAGATAAAGATCTCACCAAAACAGAATTTTTATTATCAGTCAGTTCAAACTTATCCTGTCCAAAATCAAGCACAAAAAAGCCGACAGGATTCCCATCCTCGAAAATGGTAACAGGAAATGCATCATGATCATCCCTTTCTGCTATTCTCTGCAGGGCTTCTTCCGCCAGTGCCGTAAATTGTGACTGCTTTTCATCCAGCGTATACGTGATGGCTGATAGATGTTCCGGATTAAAAAATGCTAAGCTTACCATAATCAAGTTTAGTGATGATAGATATCTTCATACATTACTCCGGCACGTATTTCCACAGGAAGTTTATTTCCTTCAGGTACAATAGGACAATTATAGTCATAGGCATTGTAAGCACAATAAGGATGGTAGGACTGATTAAAATCCAGTACGATTGTATTTCCTTTCGGAATTTTCAGATCCATATATTTTCCCCCGCCATAGGTTTCTTTTTCATTGGTAGCATCCCGGAAGGGAAGAAAAAGATAGTCCTGATATTTCTTCTGCTTAATCAAATCCAGGCTTTGGTATAAAGTAAGGGTATAAGATTTTCCATCTAACTCAAAGCTTGCCTTTCCATATTCCTGATAAGACTTTGTTTTCCCTGAAGAAGTGGGAAGATCAAAAGGTTTTGTATCTTTTGATTTAACAAACTTTGCTGTAATTCTATATCTTATATCAATCGGAAAAAAAGGATGTTCTTTAAAATTTTTAAAGTTATCTCCCCGTAAAGGCGTTTCTTTCGGATTCAGATATTCAGCATTGAGTTCTTTCTGAAATTTTTTCACCTCCATCACTTCTTTAGAAGTCGTTTTTTGGGAAAAAGCCCAAAGAGGGAGGGTCAAAAAGAACAATAAAATCTTTTTCATAAATGCTATAAATTATAAGTAAAACTATGAATTTTTCAGAGTATAAACAGTTAAAATTATAATAAAAAAGCATAATCTGTTTTAAATAAAACACCCATTCGTGAAGCTAGCATACTTTTTGAGAAACAAAGCTCATGAACAGGAAACAATTCATTAAGACAAGTGTATTAGCGGTATCAGGCTTTTATTTTCTTCAATCTGATCTATTCCGGGCTGCGGAGCGGAAAGACGATCAGCAAAACGAAATTATAGAAGCTCCGATTGTTATCATTGGCAGTGGATATGGAGGTGCTGTATCTGCTTTACGTCTTTGTGAAGCCGGGAAAAAAGTAGTGCTGCTGGAAATGGGGCTCAACTGGGAGAAGGCAGGTATTCCTTTTTCTAACCTGCTAAAACCTGGAAAAAGCTCTGCATGGCTTAAAAAGAAAAGCATTGCCCCGTTCATGAATATTTTTTCTCTGACTCCTTTTACCGGGACCTTGGACCGTCTGGATTTTGATCATATTAATATCTGGGTTGGAAGGGGTGTTGGCGGCGGATCACTCGTTAACGGAGGGATGGCCGTAACTCCTAAAGAGAACTATTTCAAAGAGGTTTTCCCCCATCTGAATGCAGAAAAGTTCTATAGCCATTATTTTCCTTTGGTACAAAAAGAACTTAAAGTAAACGTGATTGATGAAGAATTTTTAAAAGACTGTCCTTATTACAAATTTACACGGGTGGGAGAAGAAGAAGCTCATAAAGCAGGTTTTAAAACAATGAGAGTTCCCAATGTATATGATTTTAAATACATGGAAAAAGAATTTCTGAATGAAGTTCCCCGCTCTGCTCTTAATACTGAAGTGATCTATGGAAACAACCATGGTAAAAACAGCTTAGACAAAACCTATCTCAAAAAAGCACTGGAAACCGGAAATCTTGAAATTCTTGATCTTCACCGGGTAGACGATATAAAACTGAATGATGATAAAACGTATACCGTCAGCGTACAGCAGACTGATACCTCTGGAACTTTAATTGCAGATAAGATGTTCCACTGTAAAAAGCTTATTCTTGCGGCAGGCACAATGGGAACGTTACAGCTCCTGTTACGCTCCCATGCTGTAAACGGATTACCCCTTCATGAAGGTATTGGAAAAAACTGGGGTAACAATGGTAACTTTATGACCGGAAGAAATTGGGTAAAGCCTCTGTCCGGAGGAACAGGAGCAAAGCAATCTACCATTCCGGTGGGTGGCATTGACAATTGGGATGATAAGGAACATACTTTCTTCACAGAGATTGCCCCTTTGCCTATGGGAATGGATGTGGCCACGGCCTTGTATTTATTAATTAACCGCGTTGATAAAAAAGGGGAAGTCACGTATGATACCATCAATCAGTCTCTGAAGTTGAATTGGGATGAAGGTCATACGGTCAAAATGAAGGAAAATGCCAAATATTTTGTCAGAAAAATGAATAAAGCCAATGGAGGAACCAGAAGTCATTTTCTGTTTAATAATGGTTTTGGAGCAGATATCTGCTATCATCCGCTCGGAGGATGTGTATTGGGTGAAACAACTAATGAATATGGTAAATTAAAGGAACATGAAAATCTCTATGTTTTAGATGGATCATTAATTCCCGGAACAATTGGAGTGAATCCTTTTCTTACCATTACCGCCATTGCAGAATACTGTATTGAAAACCTGATCAGAGAGAACGAATTTGCTTAAATCACGGCATTGATTTTACTTCGAAAAGATAAGTTCGGATATCACTTTCAAGTTGAGAAGGGTACGTAAAGCTCAGTTCTTGAGCTAAAGCAGTGCCCAATTCATGAACAAGATCAGCGAAAGCAAATAAAGCAGTCCAGTTTTCTTCGATAGAACTTCCGGAAAATGTAGCTTCCACTCTACTCCACAAATCTTCAGACAGGTATTTTTTAAAAAGCCTGCCATGCTTATTCGCAGTTATGTTATCCCAGTTATGTCCGTTACCAATATGCCATTCAACCAGACTAACCAAATATTCTGCTCTCAGGATATTTTCAGACATGAATTTAGCATAAAAAATATCACCCCGCTTCAGACATTTTGCCACATAGGTGGTATCCCACCAAAAATCATTCATCAGCTGCTTAAATTCTTTTTCATCAGGCTTATGAATCATGATAGACTGATAAGTGGGAGGTTTCAGATCTTTTGTCAGGCCATCTTTATCAATCAGTACTTTATACCCTACGTCCCAATCTTCAGGAAGCGTTTCTTTTTGTACTTCCTGCATAAATTCAGACACCTGGTACAGCTTAAAATCAACTTTTACATGGTCTCTGTACAAAACCATTTTCATGGCATGTTTTCCCTCAAAAACGGTATCATCTTCCTCAATCATAGAAATGGGGTCTCCAAAAAGCTGAAGCCAGCTATTTTCGGCTTCATAGTCTTTCCGGCTTTCAAAAACCAGTTCTACATCAAGATCACTCAAATCATCTACGGGAGCATAGGGATTCACCAATGAGCTGGTCAGAAGAACAGCCCGGATATCGGGATTGTTTTCAGCCCACTGAATAATCTGTTCCAGCTTTTCTTCTCTTATTTTCATACCAATCAGGATTCTGATATTTTTACACGGTAGACATCTGAAGAATTTCTCTTAATGGATTCCACAAAGAAACCTCCTTCTTCAGGAATCACTTCTTTTAAATCAAAACTTTTACAATCTTTCGGAAGCCCGGAGAATATCAAGGTAAACCAAAAGTCTTTCATGAAAGGAACCGATGTCCAATAAGGGGAAATTGAGATGTTTTCGGCATGAATCATCTTGCTTCTATGCTCAGACTGATTATCAAAAAGATAAGTGGAATGCCAGATTCTTATCAGATTTCCTAAGAATGGTGATGCCGGGAAGCAACAGTGTATAATCACCTGTTTCTCCTCTTCTATTTTTGTCTGAAGAGACTCCAGGAGTTCTTTTGCTATGAGCGGCTTTACAACTACTTCTTCCACCTTTTTTATAAGTAATAAATAATAAGCAATGAGTAATTCTGCTTGTATTGCTTACTACTCATTGCTCACTACTGATGTTAGTATTCTAATTCTAATTTTTCTTTTGTATAATTTCTTACCTCTTGGGTAAGTTCCGGATGTTCTGCCAATTTCTTCCCGTAAGAAGGCACCATTTCAAGCAATTTATCTTTCCATTCGCCCTGAAGTTTTTCCGGGAAGCATTTTTCAAGAACATTCAGCATAGCATATACCGCTGTGGAGGCTCCCGGTGAAGCTCCTAACAAAGAAGCAATAGTACCACTCTCGTTTACAACCACTTCAGTTCCGAATTCAAGTTTACCTCCTTCTTTTTCGTCTTTTTTAATAACCTGAACTCTCTGTCCTGCCACTTTCAGTTCCCAGTCTTCTTCTTTGGCATCTTTTACAAATTCTCTCAAATGCTGCATTCTCTGAGACTTTGTCATGGCTACCTGCTGAATAAGGTATTTTGTCAACGGGATATTATGCCACCAGGCACCAAATAATGATTTTAAATTTTTGGTATTAACACTTTCTGGGAGATCAAGATAACTTCCTTCTTTCAGGAACTTTGTTGAAAATCCTGCGAAAGGTCCAAAAAGAAGCGCTTTCTGGCCATCTATAATTCTAAGGTCAAGGTGCGGAACAGACATAGGTGGAGCATCCACTGTTGCCTGTGTATACACTTTAGCCTGATGTTTTTCCACCAGCTCCTGATTATGGCTTACCAGCCACTGTCCGGAAACAGGGAAACCTCCATAGCCCTCACTTTCCTTGATATCTGAGCTGTCTAATAACTGAAGTGCATATCCTCCGGCTCCGATAAATACAAAATCAGCAACAACCTCCTGTTTGTGGCTATGAATTCTGTCTTTTACCTTCATTTCCCATTTACCGTCTTCTCTTGGATCAATATCTTTCACTTCATGGTATAAGAAGACCTCTACATTAGAATCTTCAAGCAGGTGTCTTCCCATTTTTCGGGTTAACGTTCCAAAGTTGACATCCGTCCCCATATCCATTTTCGTGGCTGCCATTATTTCAGATTGGTTTCTTTTGCTCATGACCAGAGGAATCCATTCTCGCAGCTTCTCATGATCGGAAGAAAATTCCATTCCGGAAAAAAGAACAGAGTCAACCATTTTATCATGACGTTTTTTAAGATATTCAGCATCTTTTTCACCAAATACCAAGCTCATGTGTGGGCATGAATTGATGAACTCTTTAGGCTCTTTGATATATCCTTTGGTAATCAGATAAGACCAGAACTGTTTTGAAATTTCAAACTGTTCAGCAATACTTTCTGCTTTTGTTATATCAATGCTGCCATCCGGTTTTTCGGGAGTATAATTTAGCTCACAAAAAGCGGAGTGCCCTGTTCCGGCATTGTTCCATGCTGCTGTACTTTCTTTGGCAAATCTTCCTAGCCTTTCGAAGATCGCAATTTCAAGATTGGGATCAAATTCATGAAGCAGCGTTGCTAAAGTAGCACTCATAATTCCGCCGCCTATCAGTACAACGTCATATTTAGGCTTCGGTGTTCTGCTTGTAAGCGATTGTGGCATATTTTTAAATTTACTTCAAATTTCGGGAAAAGTTTTAAAAAGAGAAACGATTTTAACACGTTAATTTTTAATGGAAACAGACTTCTTTAGTATACAACAAAAAATCATGGAAAATTTCGATATGTTTTCATTGAAATGATTGATAATAGCAACAACTCAAATAGGTAAAAACTCAAAAATACAGTTCCCGGTCTCAGCGAATACCTTTGATCATCACAGAAATAAACCCATAAAAAAAACCAAGCTGGGAAGCTTGGATTCAAATATATTAAAACAAGGTTTATGCAACCTTCTTTTTTTAATTCAGTTTCGCTGTCAGTTTTTTGAACTGCTTTTCAGCATTTTTACCTTCATAAAGAATGGCGTACACCGTATCAATAATTGGTAATTTAAGTTTTTTCTGCTTTGCTGTTTTATAGATGGAATCTGCAGCGTAATATCCTTCTGCCACCATATTCATCGACTGTATTGCCGATTTTACGGTATATCCTTTCCCGATAAGGTTTCCTAAGTTTCTGTTTCTTGAAAAGAGTGAATAGGCGGTTACCAAAAGATCTCCCAGATAGGCACTTTCATTCACATCTCTTGGTGCTTCATAAATGGCTTCCAGGAAGGTTTCCATTTCACGGATCGCGTTGGATACAAAAACAGCTGTAAAGTTATCTCCATATCCCAACCCACTTGCTATACCGGCCCCAATGGCAAAAATATTTTTAAGAATAGCACTGTATTCATTTCCTAAAATATCTTTACTGGTTTGAACCTTAATAAAATCTGAACTGAAAATTTCTTTTAATTTTTCAGAAGTTTCATCTTCTACAGTGGCAATCGTAAGATAAGAAAGTCTTTCCATTGCGACTTCTTCTGCATGACATGGTCCTGCAATAACCGCCTGATTTCTGAAACCTATTTTAAATTCATCACGCAGATAATGCGCTACCACATCATTTACTTTAGGAATAATCCCTTTAATAGCCGATATAAAGATTTTTTCTGAATATTCACATGTCATTTTTTCTAATGTATCAGACAGGTAAATGGATGGCGTTGCCAAAACAATAACATCACAGGCAGAAACCAATTCATTGATGTCCGTGGTTAGTTTTAAACTTTTAAGGTTAAAATGAGCTGCTGTAAGATAGGTGGGGTTATGTCCACGAAGCTCAATAGCTCCTTTTACAAACTCACTTCTTACACACCAGTGTACAACTTTACAGTTTTCAACAAGCATTTTTACGATAGCGGTTGCAAAACTTCCGCTTCCTACTACTCCTACAGAAATATCCTTTTTATTCTTTTTTGGATGAGAAGATTCTGACATTATTTTCTTTTTAGCCATAATTGGAATGTGAAATGCAAAGATATTAAAACATAGACGTAACAACGCTTTTGAAACAATGATAAAAGCCGTTTTCTGAAAAAATTAACACTTCAACACAATTAAATATCTAATTAAACGTTAAATACAGAAAATCATGAGTTTTAATTAAAAATAAGTCATAAAGATTAATTTTAATTAAATTTGCAGCTTCAAACCGTTTTAAACTTACTAAGAGAGGAAATATGAAAAATTTTCTAAACAGCAAGAAGAACGTAAACATTCTCCTCGGAGGGCTTTTACTAGTAGTTTTTGCACAAGGGATATGTATTGCCAAGTTATTCTCAGAAAAGGATGACAAAAACTACGAAGTCAACCTTGTAAAAATAAACACTGAAAGGGACAGTGTAGATTATTTGAAAATGAAAACAGATCTTAATCTTGTAGATCAGACTGTTTCACAGCTCAATTCTTTCCTGAAATCTAAAGACATTTCCAACGAAAAACTAATGGTTCTCAGCCAGGACAGCATTTCAAATTCTGTTTATCTCGCCAAACAGGCCAACCGATATAGTCAGTATTTAATGGATCTGCAGAAAAAACTGATGCAGGTTCCCCTGGGAATGCCTACTGACGGATATATTTCATCTAACTTTGGAATTAGAAAAAATCCTATTCCCTATAAAACC
This sequence comes from Chryseobacterium sp. WG23, assembly GCF_024586575.1. NCBI lineage: Bacteria > Pseudomonadati > Bacteroidota > Flavobacteriia > Flavobacteriales > Weeksellaceae > Chryseobacterium > Chryseobacterium sp. WG23. The sequence continues at coordinate 19,243 of NZ_JALCZE010000012.1, read as the reverse complement.
GTTTATGCTTCTGTAAAAACAAATGCTGCAACAGAGTCTAAGCCTGTAGTGGCGGCAGCTCCAAAGCCGGAAGTAAAAGCTGAACCTGTAGAAAAAATTATTGAAGTGACAGACAGTTATGGTATTAAAAGAGAGATCAAGGTAATGGTAACTCCAAAAGCCGCTCCAGTTGCTGCTGCAACTCCAGCTCCCACAGCTGCAAAAGCTGTTGCCGGAACCGCTTCTTCTTCTAAGACCATCGCAACTGCTGAAAAAAATAACCCGCCTGCTGAAGCTGATCAGATGCAGTTTCATAAAGGATTAGATATTGCGGTGGCCTATGGTTCTGATGTAAGAGCTGCCGCTGCAGGAACCATCATTTTCTCTGGGCAGAAAGGAGGCTACGGAAACTGCGTTATTGTTTCTCACGGAAATGGATTAGCTACTCTATACGGACATTTATCACAGCTTGTTTCAAAAGTAAATGATAAGGTAAAAGTAGGCCAGGTAATTGCTAAATCCGGAAATTCCGGCCGTTCTACAGGACCTCATCTTCACTATGAAGTACACAAAAACAATACTCCGGTTAATCCGAAGCTGTTTATGAATCTATAAAAATAAAGGCTGTCCGATGGGACAGCCTTTTTCTTGTTATATTCAATTAAAACTTTGTGAGCTATGAAATTGATATTTATTTCATACTAGGTTTTATTGTTTATATCTTCATCTTAAAGGTGCTAAAAGATAGAATCAATAGGCAGATTTTTTTTATTTTAAAATCTTCAGAGTCCCCTTCGGATGGGTAAATGTACCATCAGGTCCTGCAATATTTGAATATATTATACCTTTATTATAATCCTGAATATGGGTTACATTGAAACCCAGGTGTGGTTCATGCCAATATACCATAAAGATATTCTTAGCCACTTCCACTGCAGTATACTGCACCGTATCTTTGGCATCTTTCGAAGGTCCGGCTGTTCCAACGAATGACATGGTTTTGTTATCTTTAAAATCCAGAATGAATTTTGTTGTTCCAAAATCTACCTCCACCTTATTTCCAATTGCCGGATAGGGTGATTTTAAATCCCAGCCCATTTCTCCCGTAAAAACCTTTACGCCCATTTCCAATTCTTCTTTTCCCGGAAGTCCTGTATATTTTTTCACCATAAAATCTACTATGGCAGAACTTGTTTTATTTTCTGTAACTGATTTTTTATAGTTTTCAAGATAACCTTTAACAAAATCCAGAGACTGAGGAGATAGAGACTGTTCTGAAAAATGGGAAGGAATCACCTGCTGAGGTTGTAAAGCTTTCATAGCATCAATCTGTGCAATCCACTGATCAATAGCTTTTACATTCTGAGTATCAGCCATCCAAAGATGTGAGCCCGTAGAAACTGAAATCCCTCCAACCACTGTTTTTAAAGACGGTATCCAAAGAAAACTATGGGCAGGGTCTTCAGAATTCTGTCTGATCTCCATTTTATTTCCTTCAAGATCAGGAATTGCAGTAACGGCTTCCGGAATTATAATTTCTGAGGGAGCATCTCCTTTCATCTGTGGTTTCCAGACAGCCATTTTATCATCTTTTGAAGCGGATATCAAATAAGCAGTCTGAGCTGTTGAAATAATTCTAGCATTGGGAAAGGCTTTTCTGATCACATCCAATCCAAAATAAAAATCGGGGTCACTGTGTGAGATATAAACGGTTTTCAGGTTTTTGCCTGTCGCTTTTATTTCTTTCACCAATTGTTCCGCATATTGCTTCTGAAACTGAGCATCAACAAGCATCGCATCTTTATCTCCATAAATGATTGTTGAGGTAATGGGAAAAATCGCTTTAGATCCGGGATTATACACTTTTATTTTAAGGTTCCCGGCCCACACAAGACTTACGAAACCAAGCATTACTGCCAAGGATAATAATTTCTTTTTAAACATTTTTGTTATTTTTTATAATTAGTAAGCTGCAGTAAAACGTTCACGGATGTGATTATTCTGTTCCAATTCATCTACTAAAACTACGGCTACATCTTCAACAGAAAGGCGACTTCTTCCGTTTTCGTCAAATACCGGAGTTTCCAATGATGTTCTGTACTGTGCAGTTCTTGCTCCTACATTAGCCTGATTCATTTCTACTGCCGGGCTGAAGAAAGTCCAGTCCAATGTATTATTTTCTTTGATCTTGTTCAGATAATCTCTTGCTGCCGTTGCTCCCGGTTTGTATGCTTCCGGGAAATCAGGGGTATCTACAATCTGTACATGGTCTGGTGTGTATAGGCTTCCTGCTCCCCCCACTACGATAAGTCTTTTTACTCCAGCCTGTCCTACTGCTTTTTCAATGTTTACGGAACCATTTAAAAAATCATTGTAAAGGTTTGGATTCGTCCACCCGGCATTGAAAGCACTAATTACAGCGTCACTTCCTTTTAAGGCTTCTGCCAATTCATCTACATTGTTTACGTCAACGCTTTTTGCCGTTACATTCTCTTGTGTTTTTACCTTCGATGCGTCCCTTACTAAAGCTTCTACAGCATATCCTCTTTCAGTTAATTCTGTTACTACGCGTGCTCCTACAAATCCTGTTGCACCTATTACTGCTACTTTTTTCATAATGTTATATTTTAAATTAAATTGTAATAAAATTTGTTACATTTATAGTTAAAAAAATTTTATCTGAACTGATCAGCGAATTCTTTCAATGATTTATCCCCTAAAAAGCTAACTACCAATTGATCTGTTTCTTCAAATAATGTATTTAAATGAACATTGATTTCTTTTCCGACACTACATGCGGGATTGGGATTCTGATTTTTTTTACCTAATACTTCTGTATTTTTTACCGCTTTGTACACTTCAGAAATGCTAATCAGCTCCGCATTCTTTGCCAGCTGGCTCCCTCCTTCTTTTCCCTGTCTGCTCATGATAAGGCCTGCTTCTCTTAGTACACTCATCTCCTTTCGGACAATAACCGGATTTACATTGATACTACCCGCAATCCATTCAGAAGTGAGCCACTCCTGAGGACTTTTCGCCAATAGGGTCATGATATGTACTGCCGTAGCAAATCTTGTATTGTTCATTATAATTACATGGCAAAGATACGACTTTTTTTAACTGTAACAAATTTTATTACAATTATTTTTTTCTTAGAGGATAAGACGATCCAAATCTAACAGAAGATAACTTATATTTTGATTGATCTTTCGGGTAGCAGACTGCATCTGGTTGAGCATCGATGCACGGCTGTGAAGATCATCAGCTCTGTATATACCTCCGTCACTGAAAATCACCGACTGGTCTGCAGCTTCTTTATTACCGTCGAACTGGTAATTGAGCCATATCTCTTTTATATTGGCGATAATAGATTTTGTTTCCATGCTTGAAAACCTTCTTTCCGTGTACATATACCAGATGAAAGGTGGGAAATTTGACGATTCCAGTTTTCCTCTCCATATATCTCTCAGCAGATTTCTCTTATGGATAAATTCCACTTTTTTACCTTTCGGATTAAGTGTTGCCAGTCCAAAACCCGCTCCTAAAGCTCCACCACCAATATCAATTGCATTGCTCCATCCATCACTTTTTATAATACCCCCTGCTATGGAAGCAGCGGCCCCTGTTATAATAGAATACAAAATCATCTTGTTATTTCTGGAATTATTAAGATCATTCACATAATTCTCAATTTGCTCTACCCTTTCTCCTTCACAGTCAAACTCTGCTGCTACGGCATCTAATTCTGTTAATGAAATAGCAATTTTGTTGTTGATTTTTCCTTTTAGCTGTAAAACTTTAAGTTGAGAAGCAATAGAAGAGTCTTTTTTGAGTGCTATAATCTTATACACCTCATCCAAATTATTCAGGGCATTCAGAATCAGAATACTTTGCTCAGAAAGTACATTTTTAAGCTCTTTATTAGCCGTCAGAATGGAATCAGAATTATACGACGGAAGTTTATTAATAAAGTCGTATTTAAATGGTGCCTTACAGTAGCTGTCTTTAAGGGTCAGTATATTCTGCTGAATAGCTTGATTTTTCCTGGAAACACAAGATATCAATAAGCTAAAAATAGCCAAAAGGTAGAATAGATTTTTCATTCATTTATAAATTTGTGCAGTAACTGAACAATCATAATCATGATTAACAGTTGTGAAGCTGTCATCTGTTTCTATGATGATTCATTTATACGAATATAGCACAAATAAAAAAAATTACCTGAATTCAGGTAATTTTTTTAATCTATTTTTAAGAAGGATTATTTGATATCCAGCAATTCAACTTCAAACACAAGCGTACTGTTTGGTCCTATTTCTTTGCTGATTTCCTGATCTCCATAGGCTAAATGCGGAGGGATAATCAATCTCCACTTACTTCCTACAGCCATAAGCTGAAGAGCTTCAGTCCATCCTGAAATTACTCTGTTTAAAGGGAAAGATGCAGGAGTACCTCTTTTTACAGAGCTGTCAAAAACTTTACCTGAAATCGTAGTTCCATGATAATGGCATTTTACAGTAGATTTAGGTCCTGGCTTTGCACCATCCCCTTCAGTAATAATTTCATACTGCAAACCGCTTGGCAATTGTACAACACTTTCTCTTTTACCGTACTCTACCATATATTCCTTACCGTCGTTAAGGTTTTTTTCTGCTAATTCTTTTTTGCGTTTAAATAACAAATCTGCTACTCCCATACTTTAATTTTTTACAAAGATAAGATTTGTTGCCGGAAGTTGGGAATCAGAAACAGGAAGTATTATTAATCAATTACTTAAAAGTATGTATCCTGATCCAGTTACTTTATACCATTCAATATATTCTCTTCGTCCCGTTATCTCAGTAAAATTCAAACATTTGTAATACTCAGTTAACACAATTTCCAAAACTTGGCGTTATAATTGAATTTAAAAACTAAATGCCAAAGCCACTAAAATATAATAAGAAATTTGATGAACTCAATGAAGAGGAAAAGAAGCTTCTGGAGATCAACAAAAAATCGATTGCAGATTTTGTTGAGCAATCCTCTTCTATCAGTGATGTCAATTATGCTACAAGAAATGCTCATGCAAAAACCTATGCTGTAGCGGAAGGAACATTATGGGTTAATCCCAATATTTCTGAATCGCTGCATGCTTTTTTTGATAAAGAGAAATTTGATCTTATCATCAGGTTTTCCAATGCTCAGCTCACCATTAATAATGCTAAAAAAGATATTCCTGCTTACGGAATGGCAGTACAGATTAAAGATGAGAACGGAGGTCTTCTCGCCAATTATCCATTGGTCAATTTTCCATTATTTCCTGTTAATTCTATTTCTACTTTTTTAAAGCTATTTACTGCTATCAACAGATCGTATATGAAAAAATGGAGTGGTCTATTTCCTATACTTGGTCAGGCAGTTAAAATAATCCCTGCAGTTTTATCGGGTTCTTTCTTAAAGAATATGGTAAAGCTTCTGCGCAAGAAAAATGATTTTATTTTGTCTTTTGATTATCACTCAGTAGGAGCCTACCGTCTTGGAGATTATATGATCAAAATAAAATTAAGCCCAAAATCTGTAGATAAGAATATGGGTAAGAATCAAAAAATAAAAGACACCTTAAAAACTTATTTTCAGACTCATGACTTCACAGCTGATGTTTTGATCCAGTTCTGCTATGATTTAAAAGATCAGCCTATCAATAAGCTGAATGTGGAATGGAAAAACTCACCTTATATTAAAATTGGTGAACTGAAGATCAATAAAGATGCTTTGCTTAACGCACAAACCTGCACGAATGAACTCCTTTCATTCAATCCTTTTGAAAGCAAAACTATTTTTCAGCCTGTAGGAAAAATACAAAAACTGCGTGATGAAGCTTATAAAGTTTCTGTACAGACGAGGAGGAAAATTAATAAGCTGCTGCATGGGAAATAAAAGATGAATTATAATTTTGGAAACGTAAGGCCGCTAAATTTTCTGACAAACGTTATACTTTTAGGGCACAAAGATTTATCTTCGATAAAATTTGTTGATATCCATTATATTCATGGCAATATGAGTAGAGATTTTCTTTTGTCTATAAAACAAAAAACTGTCTCAACAACAGTCTTTTACTTTATTTAAACTTTCGATCTTCTTCTTTGATAGCCAGATCATTGATGCTTGCATATCTTTTCTGCATGAGTCCGTTTTCATCAAATTCCCAGTTTTCATTTCCGTACGCTCGGAACCAGTTGCCGTCTTTTGTTTGATATTCATATTCGAAACGAACCGCAATACGGTTATCAGTATGCGCCCAGTATTCTTTCTTGAGCGTATAATGGAGTTCTTTTTCCCATTTCTTACGAAGAAATACAACAATCTCTTCTCTGCCATTGATAAAGGTATCCCTATTTCTCCACTCACTGTCTATAGTATATGCTTTTGATACTTTTTCAGGATCCTGACTGTTCCAGGCATCTTCTGCCATTTGAATTTTTTCCAATGCCGTTTCAAAAGTGAAAGGGGGAAGCGGATGTTTCTGTTCCATTGTTTATGGTATTAAATTGATAACTATTCTTTTTGTTTTCTCAATCAATTCATCAGACTTGAAAAGCTGACTTTCGATGATACTGCTCTCAAAAAGCATATAAATATGGTCTGAAAGCATATCATCCGCCAATAATTCTAAAAAGTAGTTTCTAAGGTCAGCCTTATGCGACTGGATTACACTGAGTATTTTGACATTATCCATTGGAATTTCTGATAAAATATTCAGAAAGCTGCATCCTCTGAAATTTTCCTTCTGATTCATATAGATTAAAAAATCAAAAGCTTTGATGATTTTATATTTTGACTCTTTTTCTTTCGTTAAAAAGTTATGGAGTTCATTGAACCAATATTCATGTCTTACCTTCAGAAATTCCGCACACAAATCTTCTTTTGATTTAAAATACTGATAGAAACTGGCTCTGGCAACTTCTGCTTCGGAAATAATCTGATTAATTCCGGTAGAGTTATAGCCTTGTCCCGCAAACAATTGAAAGGTGGTTTCTATTATTCTTTCTCTTGGAGATTTCATATTGTTTTCTTTTATGAAACAAATGTATGAAAAAAAATAACGAACAGACTGATCTGTCTATTTTATTTTAAAATTTTTCCCTTTGAGAGTTTTGGAAAACGCAAAAGCGCAAAATTTTCACTAATGCCATGTATTAAAGACGCAAGAATTTTTATCCCCGATAAAATTTAAATATCTCTAATAATATGATTCTGAATAAGGTAAATAATTAATAAGTATCCTTGCTGAAAATCTTTGATTTTCTTGTGCCCTAAAAGCAGGAATTATGATTATATTTCTTGCATCATTGTGTTTTCCAACAAAAAAACTTATTAACAAAAAAGCCTCCAGAATTACAATTCCAGAGGCTTTCTTTTTATTTTAATGATGATTATTCTTCTTCTAATTTTTCTTTTTCCGCTACTTCTTTTTCAGGGAATATAATGGATAAAAGAACCGAGATCACCAATACTCCTCCTACAATTCCTAAAGAAACAGGAGATGGAATATGAATCCATGGTGCAATAAGCATTTTAACTCCAATAAATGAAAGGATAATGGCCAGACCATATGGAAGTTTGCTGAACATGTGAATAAAGTTTGCCAGCAGGAAATATAATGATCTAAGCCCTAAAATAGCAAAGATATTTGATGTATAAAGAATGAAAGGGTCATTTGAGATCGCAAAGATCGCCGGAATAGAATCCACGGCAAAAAGAACGTCTGTAAATTCGATAACTCCTACCACTACTAAAAGAGGTGTTGCCATCTTGATCCCATTCTGAATGGTGAAAAATTTGTCACCATCATAATTATCCGAAACTTTCCAGAAGCTTTTGATCAGCCTTGCTCCAGCTGTATTGCTGTAATCTTCATCGTCATCATCAGCTCCGTCGCCCCAGGATTTAATCCCTGCATACACGAGAAACAGTCCGAACAGGGCCATTACTACATTGATCTGTACAGGTTTTCCGAAAACGTTCATTTCAGGAAGGTAAGTAAGGTTAATAAGTCCTACTCCAGCAAAGATAAATATGGCTCTGAATATCAGTGCACCGATAATCCCCCAGAACAGTACTTTATGATGAAGGTATTTCGGAACTTTAAAAAATCCGAAAACAAGGATAAATACGAATAAGTTATCCACAGAAAGGGCTTTTTCAATCCAGTAGGCAGCTTGGTACTGTGTAAATTTCTCTACGGCAATACCATGGCTTTCCGGTGTTCCGTCTGTATTGAAAACCCAATACACGACTCCTGAAAAGATCATGGAAAGTGAGATCCACACAATAGACCAGATGGTGGCTTCTTTGGACGAGACTTCGTGACTCTTTTTATTGAATACTCCTAAATCCAGGAGCAGCATGATAACAACCGTTATCGCAAATCCCCAGACCAGGCCAGGGTGCAGTTCTAAAATACTTTGATGTTCCACTTGTATATGTTATTATATGATAAAAGCAATAAGTGTACAAGGTACAAATATTGCTATTTTATTTATCTGTTGATTGATAATTGATTATAAGTAATTCAGCTGTACAGTCTGAATGGTCTGTTCCAGTTTTCTATCTGCTGTAGGGTCTCCGATAGCATTGAACTTCCATTCTCCGTTTCTCTTATAGAATACTCCCATTACCATAGCCACATGTCCTTTGAAAGAAGCGTCGTTTGCAATATCATATTTAGCAAAAACTTCTCTTACGTTGGTAGGAGATCCCTCATAAATACGGATAGAAGCAAAAGGAATTGTTCCGAAATCCTGGCCTTGGTAGCTATTTAAAACCATTGCAACATGTTCGATATTGGGTTCCAATTGGCTGAAATCTACAGTAATGACTTCGTTGTCCAATCCGTCATCGCCATTGATATCACCTGTAAGATCATCTCCACTGTGTTTTACAGCTCCGTTTCTGGATTTCAGGTTTCCGAAATAAATTACTTCCGTTACATTTTTATTTGAATCATATAAAATACAGCTTCCGTCTAAGTCTACTGCTTCTTTTTTAGTTCCAAAAAGGCCTTTTTTTTCAATTGCTCCCCAGTTGATTCCTACACAAGCTTGGGAAAGTTCAGCGCCGTTTTCTTTTTTAAGGTTTATTCTTTGACCTTTTTGTAAGTTGATAGCCATCTTTGTATGTTTAGTTGTTATTTACTTTTTTTGTGAAAGAGCAGATTTGCTTTTTCACTTTTCAAATTTCGTATCAGTTATTATTCAAATTCAAATTAAGCATTGCCCGCAGGATATTTGTTTCTTCATCGAAATCAAATATTTTGCTCATAATATCTATATTTTCCAGGTTTTTTAAATAGTCTTTCAAAACACTTTCCACCTCTGTGGGTATACTGCGTTTTCTTTCGTTCATAGTATTTTCCAGGTATTCATTTTTCCTTTTCAGCTGATCTATAATAGTTCCCTGATTCGACTGATTTTCAGAAATATCGAGCTGATCCAGTTTTTTATCAAAAAGATAAAGTTTCTTCTCGTCTACACTGAAAATAAAATAATCATCAGACTGAAAGATCTTAAAAAGTTCATACTCATGAATTCCCATAAGGTAACCACAAACAAAACGGACTTTAAATCCCTGTATATTAAGCCTTCCCAAAAGTTTTCTTTCAATAGAATAGTCCAGGTACTTATAACCAGGAAAAGAATCGGCCTTGAGCAGAGATTCGTCTGCTTCGGTCCTGTAAAACTCCTGAGCATATTTCTTGTGGAAATACAGTACATTATCCCAATTGGCTGTAAAAACATCTTCTGTAAGATCTTTATACAGTGTTTTCAAATGTTGAGAAAATACACCACTGTACATTTTCCTGTCCGTCTGAAAACTGTCTACTCTTCTTTCTTCAAAACCTGAAATATATTTTTTATTAATACCAATTTCATTAATGACAGTCAGCATATCATTTTCCTTCTGTCTTTTGATCTTGGTGAGCAATTCTATAAGGCTGTCGGTATATTGAAGGTGAAAAAGTTCCAGCTTGCTATAATCCAAAGCAGTATTCTCCTGGAACAGATTGTGGATAATATCTGTTTTGATGTAAATGGATATTATGTCAATATGTTCAAAAAAATTAGCCAGAAGTTTAAGCTTTGTTAACCTTCTTTTGCTTTGCGACAATATGGTTGCTGCATCATCCCCCACCTTGGTACCCTGTTAATTAACCTCTGACATTAGCTTTTAATTCATGCTCCAATGTCTGAAGATCCTGATCCAGTTTTCTTCGGTTATCAGCACCTTGCTTCTGGATCTGTTTCACTTCATTCAGTGTATTGATAAGCATTGAAGTTGTTTCTCTCAATGTTTCTACAGATACAATTGTCTGTTCATTGGCTCTGGCTACATTCACTGAATTCTGACCAAGACGTTCTGCATTCTTTTTTAAGATAGCCTCAGTAGTGGAAGATACTTTCTGCTGAATTTCAATATTCTGCTGCTGTCTGTACATGGCAACAGCCAGAGAAAGCTGATTTTTCCATACCGGAAGTGTAGTGGTAAGAATTGTTTGTGCTTTTTCAGCAATAGAAACATTATTATTCTGTACTAATCTAATCTGTGGCAGCGACTGCATCATGATGACACGTACTACCTTAAGATCAGCCATTCTTCTGTCTAATCTGGCAATAAAATCTCTTTTATCTGCAATCTGATAGTCCTGATAGCTTTCAGGGCTCGCTTCCATCAAGGCTAGTTCTCCTGCAGCTCTTTCCATTCTTACATTTCCTGCAATTACCAGCTCTTCAATTTGCTTAATAGAGTTTACATTGCTTTCAAAAATAGTCTGCAAAACAGCATTATCTTTTGTAGAAGTAATAATCCCCGCATTTACTTTATAAGAGATCTGTTCAATATTGTTGATGATCTTATCGTATTTCGTAAATAAGTTTTCCACCTGAGTCATGATCTTTTTCATGAAAGGCAGTTTGCTAAGGAAACTCTTTACTTTATTTCCGTTAAGCTCTTCTACGTCTACATAATTAAGCTCTACCAAAAGATCATTGATAAGTACCCCTACTTCTCCGGAGTTTGATCTTCTTACATTTCCTAAGAAACTGTCACTCTGGTTCGATAATGTTTTCTGAAGCTCTGCTCCAAAATTCACAATAGATCCCGGATTAGCTTCGTCAATGGAGTTGGCAAGAAGTTCATACTTCTGACGTTCCTCCGGCTGTAACTGACTAAGGCTTACATTTCCTTCCCTGTCTACAAGAACTGCCGGTGCTGCATTTTGAACAGGCTGACTTGGTGGAGTCATTGGCGTAGGCTCAAATGTTTTAAGAGGTTCAATTGATCCTAGCGGATCTATGGGTTGATTTTCCTGATTATCCATACTTATTTCTGATAAATTGATACAAACTTCTCAAGGCCGTCTCTTTGTCCTGCTCCTACAGCCTCAAATTTCCATTCTCCGTTTCTGTTGTAGATTCTTCCGAATTCTACAGCGGTTTCGATTGAGAAATCTTCATCCAATTCATATTTTAAGATCTCTTCATTCGTATCTGTATTGAAAATTCTAATGAAAGAATTTCTTACCTGTCCAAAGTTCTGCTTTCTGGTATCAGCATCGTGAATAGTGACTACTACTGTAATCTCCTGAATCGCAGGATCAATTTTTGTAAGATCGATTTTAATCTGCTCATCATCACCTGAACCTTCTCCTGTAAGGTTATCTCCAGTGTGAATTACTGATTTATCCGGAGATTCAAGGTTGTTATAAAAAATAAAGTGACTGTCTGACACTAATTTTTTGTCTTCGCCCAATAAAAATAATGAAGCGTCAAGGTCAAATGCTGTTCCTGTAGAAGTATTATTGATATCCCATCCTAAACCTACAGTAAATTTAGGTGCGTTAATATTTTCTCTTTGTCCTTTTTGTAAGTTAATAGCCATAATATAGTTCCGTTTGTGTTAAAGTATTGATGTTATTTTCGTATTCTTTTATTAAATGATAATTGTTACTGATGGCCAGCTCTAAAAGAAGGTCCATCTGTTCTTTTTTTACTTTAGACGTAAGATAATCAAAATTACTTGAATTAAGGCCTAAAATATATTTTACAATCCTTGTATTGAATTCAAAACTTGATTTCCCCATCACTTCTGCAATATGCTGTACATTTTGTACTGCATAGTAATTGAAATAATTTTCAATCTTAGGATCAAGGTCAAAATTCATCAGCTCAGCATAATACAGGAATATAAAATCGGCTTCCACCTTATATTCATTCAGAATTCTGTTCACTGTATATTCATGGCTTCCTGTAATTTTTATATCGTCTATAAAAATACAAAGTTTTCCTCTTAAAAAATCTTTATCTATATAATAAGTATCATTGGCAATCAGATTTTTACGATCTTCAAAATTAAGATTCCCATAATCTGTAATATAGGTATGGTTCCTGTTGATCTTAGACAAAACACTTGATTTTTTTCCTTTTTGAAAAAGATAAAAATCCAGGTATTTTTTAAAGAAGAAACATAAAAAATTGGAAGCGGTAGGAATTGCCATATAGGGGCTTGGCAGTACCACAATTTCTTTATCTGTATCTAAAATCTCCTTATTCTGAGAGATAAACCCATCAAATAATTCTTTTGCAAATTTTTCTGCATACGACTTATCGCCATATTTGAAATAGCTGTATTCTGCCGGTGAGAAAGTAAACTCATCTGCGGAATGAATGTGGTGTAAGCTGTATCTTGTACTCATGTTTATTTTAGTGTTTAAGTAAATGTGCACTGAAACCGAAGTCTTTCGCTCCTTTGTAATCTGCTACAGGATTGTCTCCAATATGCAGAATCTGATGCATCGGAATATCCTGATCGTTAATCTTGTTTTTCACTTCCTGAAAAACAAGTGGGTTCGGCTTAGAAAAGTTTATCTCATCGGAGTAGATATGAAAATCTATATACTGATCCAGATTTTCATGAATCAGAAATTTTCTCATCGTTTTCCCTTTGATAAATCCGGTGTTGCTTAGAATATTAATAGTTTTACCCTGATTTTTGATATCGTCAAAAAAATCATGGATATTTTCAAAAATAATTACCGGTTTGTATTCTAAAAAAAGCTCTTCACTTTTAAGATAAAATTCGTTCAGTTTTTCTTTATTTAAAAGCTTTACATCAACATCCAATGCTCCCAAGATCATTAGATAGATTTCAAAGGTATCGATATTCCCTCCTGTTACTTCATTAATTGTATTACAAAGATCATCGTAATATTTTACAGTTTTGGCAACATCCTCTATGGGTTTGCTGACATTAAAAAACGAGGAGAAGAGCTCAACTCTTTTTGTTTTAAATTCAGGATGAGATTTGATTAATGTGAGCCACAGGTCAAAGGAAAAATGACAGTGGTTATGAATGTCGATATCTGTTTTCAATATGTTTTAGTTAAAAGTTTTATTTAGCTTTTTTGAAAAAGATTTAAATTTTATTAATCATCAACAAGTGTTTGGTTTTCTACTTATTTCCAAAGATAAAATATTTATCATAAATGCATTACTTTAGTTCCCTGTTTTAAGATATTTTATGATTTAAGGAACGAAATCAAAGCAAAAACCAAGGACCATAATTCTATTTTATGGTCCTTGTTTAATTATTTGTGAGAATAGTGAATGGTCAATCGCTGTGTTTGTCAATTTTCACCTGCGCCTATTCACCATTCACTTGCGAAGCAAAATTCACTATTCAGGCATTACTTTATATGTTGGGTCTTCCTGAATATTAACCTCAATCACTGCTTCGGCATTTTTCAGCATTTTACGGCAGTCTTCACTCAGATGGCGAAGATATAAGGTCTTATTTTCCTGTTTATATCGTTTTGACAGCTTATCAAGAGCATCAAGAGCGCTCATATCTACAACCCTGCTTTCTTTGAAATCTATGATCACCTCATCAGGATCATTCATTGGATCAAATTTATCTGCAAACGCCGTGGCAGAACCAAAAAATAATGGACCGTATATTTCATAGTGTTTTATTCCGTTTTCATCTGTATATTTCTTTGCCCGTATTCTTTTAGCATTATCCCAGGCAAAAACCAGGGCTGAAATAATAACTCCCACCAAAACTGCCAGTGCTAGATTATGCAGGATGACGGTTATCAGAGCCACGGTAATTCCTACCACAATATCCGATTTCGGCATTTTATTAATAATTCTGATAGAAACCCACTGAAAAGTACTTATGGCAACCATCATCATCACTCCCACCAATGCAGCCATAGGAATTTTCTCAATAACAGGAGCTCCAAACAGAATGATCATCAGAATCATCACAGAGGCAATAATCCCTGATAATCTGGCTCTTGATCCTGCATTAAGATTCACCAGTGTTTGCGCCACCATTGCACAGCCTCCCATTCCACCAAAAAAGCCATTGGTCATATTGGCAAGACCCTGCGCAACAGATTCTTTGTTAGCATTTCCTTTTGAATTTGTAATTTCATCTACCATAGACAATGTCAGCAGTGATTCTATCAGCCCTACTCCGGCCATAATAAGGGCATAAGGAAAAATAATCTGTAAAGTTTCTAAAGAGAAAGGAATTTGTGGAATATGAAAACTGGGAAGACTTCCACTTATGTGTGCAATATCAGCCACAGTTTTTGTCGGAATATTAAAGCCAAGAACCACTGCAAAAACTACTATAATAGCTACCAAAGAAGCGGGCACAACTTTTGTGACCTTTGGAAAAAAATATACTATGGCAATCGTTAAGGCAGTCAATCCTCCCATACTATATAAAGGAAGTCCCTGAAGCCAGCTGACAGCTCCATTAGTCCCTGTAATTTTAAACTGCTCAACCTGTGCCATAAAGATAATAATAGCCAACCCGTTCAGAAATCCGTACATAACGGGTTGTGGAATGAGCCTGACAAATTTTCCCAGCTTAAAGATACCTACCAACATCTGAAATATCCCTGCCAATACTACGGTTGCAAAAAGATATTCTATCCCATGAGATTGGATCAATGCAATCAAAACAACAATGGTAGCTCCGGCTCCTCCTGACACCATTCCGGGACGTCCCCCTAAAACAGCGGTCACCAGTCCCATTATAAAAGCTGCATACAGACCTGTAAGTGGAGAAAGACCCGCCAGAATAGCAAATGAAAGAGATTCCGGAATCATGGTCATGGCTACGGTAAAGCCTGCCAGCAATTCATTTTTATAATTTATTTTCTTCGAAAAATCGAATAAACTTATGGTATTTTTCATTGATTGGCAAAGGTATGTACTTGTACAATAGTATACAATTGTTTTACTTTATCTTTCTTCCGATCTTTTTAAAAAATTCACATTACTGTTATACAATATGTTAATTTTAATTAAAATTTTACTATAAATAAACTTTTTTACACTTCTTATTCTGCTTACTTCCAATTTTTGTTTAAATTTGAAAACAATTAAGCAATTTATTTACCATTGATGGGGAATATTTACGTAAAGTTTTCGTTACTAAAAAACACATAGTCCCTGGTAAATAACTACTTAAACAGATAGATTGCATGAAGAAACTTTAATAGGTTATATATTATTTACACAAATGGTAGAAAAAAGAGGTTTGAAAGAGAAGAGAGTTGATCAACCAAATGAAAATAAGGAATATATTCTAAGATCAATTAAAGTGGCAGTGCCTCCATTCTTTTAAGATATTAACTCATCTTGAACATCTTTTGGAGTATGATACTCCAATATTCTGTTGACTTCAAATTCAAGCCAATCCACTCGGTTCTATTTTAATATATACTACCTATTTTTTTCAATGCATAAGTTTAATCAAGATAATATTCAATAAAAATGTTATATAAAGAGATCCATATAGGAAAGTTTATTAAAGAGAGAGTTGATGAAAATGAAATACCTATTGAGAGAATATGCAAGTTTTTGGGAAAGGATGAAGAGTCTGTTGAAAAGATGTACGAAAAAAAATCACTGGAGGCAGATATTCTTCTACGATGGAGCAAACTATTAGAGTATGATTTTTTCAGACTGTACAGTTCTCATTTAATATTATATGCTCCTCCTTCAGCAGTAAATAAAAACCAGCAGAAATCTGATAAAATTCCTTATTTCAGAAAAAATATTTATACTCAGGAGATTAAAGAATTTATCATGAAAAGAATTCTTTCCGGAGAAATGACCCCAACTGATGTTATTAAAGAATATTCCATTCCTAAAAGCACACTTCACCGATGGCTTCAAAAGGTTGATACTACTAACGGATAAACAGATACAGAATGCGCCCGAATTACAAAAAGATTTACCATGACATGCTTAAACTGGAACATCCTGAGAAGTTACAAGATCCTAAAATCAAAGAACTTCTTGAAAAACTTAACACGTCTGAAGATGTTCTGAAGTTCAATGAAAAATTATTTCAACAGTCCAGAGAAAACCAAAAGCTAAAAACATACGATAAAAAGACAATGCTAAAGCTTCTTCAGTATCAAAAGAAGCACGGGTATTCTACCAGCTATATGTCTAAAAAATATAAAATAAGCAGAACCACGCTCTCAAAATGGAGAATGATGTTTGAGGAAGATCTCGAAAATACAATGAAAAATGCCGGTAAATAATCTACCGGCATTTTTATAAGGTAATGATAAGGAAAAAGCGGGCTGTACGTTAGCCGGAATCGAACCGGATAGCCTTACCGGAGTTACCGATTTCGCTATTCCTCCCATAATTGCGTAACGATGAAATTTTTCCTAACGACACTTATATAATCATTATTACAATAAGGCTGGAAGTGCAAAGACGGACATTGTAGAAAATTATGATACAAAGGGGCCTCACAGCTTCCAGCTTTTCTTTTTATAAAAACAAGGCAATAAGCAAAAAGTGATGTCGTGCTCTAACTCTGAGCTACTCTTCCTACTACACATCGTAATTTTGTGAAAGAGACGGGATTTGAACCCGTGTCCCGATTCCAAAACGACACTTGACTTGAGTATACATTTTTTATAGTCATTGTTCTTTTTTGAGAATAATCAAGGTAATATTCTTAGGATCTGTCGTGCATTTGCTCTACCTTCTGAGCTACCTCTCCTTTTCGGGGGAGAAGGCAGGATTCGAACCTGCGACCCGATGATTAAAATCCGAAGTATGATCCTAAAACGACACTTGATATAATTTGAGCAAGGCAATGATTCAAACAGAGATGTATTAACAAAGTGCTATCTTTACACCATCTGCTTCCACAGAACAGGGCTTGAACCTGTACCTTTGTTACCCCAACGAAGTAACCCTGCTTTACGGCACTTGCTCCTTTACTATTTTTTATAATAATTTCATGGTTATTAATTTCTTGTTACAAATTTATGCAGCTTCTGCGCATTCTTTTTACGCAGTTGTTTTTTATTTATTATCTTTTATTTAAAGCAGTGCCTTTTACAGCACTACCTTTTTTATCATTTCTACTGCAGATTTTTGATCTTCCAAAGCATTCAGCACATCGAAAATTTTATCTGACCAACCCGCAATAAGATATACATCATTTTTTCTGACATCCAGAGGCTGTCTGCCATAACCTGCCAAATCAAAAATATACAGTTTCGCATTGGGAGCCATAGCTTTGTACCTGTTCCAAGAGTCTTCAAAAGAGTTTTTAAAACCATTGCTGTCCCACATTTGGGTATCAGTGAACAGCATTATTTTATCCACTTTTTCATTTCTTTTGATCAGATCTTCGATGACCAGGTAACCATTCGTAGAATAACCTACTTCTCCTTCACGCTTATAGAATTCGTCAACATTTCTTAAAATGCTGTTTTTTGGCATCGGAACACGCACCCAACGGTCACCGAATATACCTGTTACCACATTGTTATACTGAGACTGTAAGATCATAGACATCAGCAACCCAATATCATACAATAAAACTTTACTTTTATTAGACACCGGTTTCTGCATTGAACCTGAAACATCCGCTGCAATGACCACCGAAGTATCAAAGCCAAAGCCTTTAATATTCTTTGCACTTATCATTACTGCATTTTCAAGTGCTTCCAAAAGAGAGGACAGGTATGGAGAACCGGTCCTTTTTAATTCTCTATAAGCTGCCAGGAATCTGAATGGGAGCTGTTTTGAGTTGCGAACCGCTTTTTCATCGGCCAGGTAGCAGCATACTTTATCCATTGCTGCGGATGATACTTCTGCTTCTAAAATATTTCTCAGATTTCGCAAGGTTGCCATATAGCCCAGCTTATTACTGAAGATCAATTCTTCCCATTTGTTTTTGAAGGCCACTTTTCTTTCTTCGTCATTAATGAATTTCTTCTGACCTAAGACAGAAAGTTCAGCTTCCCAAGTATAAGGAGTTTCCAGAGTACCATTTACAATCTTATTGAAAACAGCCTGTTGATTTTCATCTTTAGCTTTTGGGTGAACCAGGAACAACGCGTCTTTCAATGTGATCTCAGCTTTTCTATTGTATTTTGCGAACTGATACTCATCAAATTTGTTGAATGAGTTTGCCAACCCTTTCTGAATCTGTTTTGATAATTTATTCAGTTTTTTTGTTTCTGTTCTTTCATTCGCAAGTTGGTAGTAAGCCAACAGTTCTGTGATTTCATCCGCTCTTTGAACAATGCCCTCTACTGTCCGGCTTACTAAATCCGTACCTGAAGTCTGCTTTGCCAGTTCAGTCGTCAAAACCAATGGTATGGAACGCAGGTACATATCTCTTCTTGCATAGACCGCTAATTTCGCTACGAATTCCGGATCATTTTTTTTAATCAGAGATTGGATTCTTTTCAACCTGTCATTTCCTTTCTCATAGGTTGTATTGGACAGTCCTGTTGTAACAACAGCACTATATAATTCTTCAGCAGGTGTCATCATATATGCTTTTTCACCTTCGTAGTTCATGACTACTTTAGTCTCTTTTCTTAAAAAATTAAATTTCATGATTACTGTTTTTTTGTTAAACATTTGGGAATCTATATCTTCCTCTCTGATTTCTGATGCAAAGTAATCGTAGTATTACGCTGTCATTTTGCGTAGATGTTTTTTTTTGAAAAAATTTTATTTTTAGGTTTTGACTAAAGCCAGATTGGCTGATTTATAAAGTGAACGGACTAAAGTCCGTTCCTATTGATGCAGAAAATAGTGTTTAATGATCACATTATACATTATACATTATACATTATACATTATACATTATACATTATACATTATACATTATACATTATACATTATACATTATACATTATACATTATACATTATACAT